>JADLHS010000126.1 GCA_020848635.1 Limisphaerales bacterium | reverse complement strand
TGCATTTGCTGAGATCCGATCTGCCTACCGTGTGTTCGCGGCGGAGACGAACGTGTTCCTCGATGTCCATCCGGGTGGCCATGAGTTTCACGGCGGACATTTTTGGGATTTGTTGCAACCGAAGCTCGGCGAGACGCGGTCGCTGGCAGGGCAGCCTCTGTCCGCAGCGAACTCAAACCAAACCGAGGTGTTGGCGAAGGCGGCGTTTCCAGAGATGCGAGCGCTCTGGGATCGCGAATCGTCCACTCCTTCCACGCACGTTCTTTTTCGGCGGGCGGAACGCAATGGGCGGCAGGGAGCCGAGGCATTTTATCGCAGTCGCGGTTACGTGGCCGGTTGGCTCGTTCATGCGGATCCGGCGACAGGTTTGATTCCGCGCAATCTCCGGGAGAGCCGGGATTTTTGGAACGGTCGGGATTCGGCGGCGGACAATTATCCGTTCATGGTGCTCACCGCGTCGTTGACCGACCGACCGCTCCTGGAGGGCCGCCTGCTCGACATTCTTCACACGGAACAGCGCCTCACCGCCCGCGTGGACCGGTTAGCCGATGATTACTCGTTCGCAAAGCGTGGCTGGCGGCGCGAACCGTTGGATCTCGACGCGACCATTTTTGACAGCGCGGAGTACGTAAAAGACGGTTTGATCCCGCTGACCGAATGGCTGGGGACCAGTCCGTGGTCGAAGCGGATGGTCGGGTTGGTTGATGATATCTGGAAGCACGCGCGGATCGAGACGCCGTTCGGTCGGATTCCGACCCGGAACGTCGAGGTCAACGGCGATCTGCTCCAGGCGGGCGCGCGGCTCTATTGGTTCACCGGAAACCGGAAGTATCTCGATTGGACCCTGCGCCTGGGGGATTACTTCCTGCTCGGCACGAACCATCCAACCCGTGATCTGGATAAGCTCCGGTTGCGGGATCACGGCTGCGAAGTCATCAACGGTCTGGCGGAGCTTTACGTGGCGGCAAAATACGCCCGCCCGGAAAAGGCGGCGGCCTACCAGAATCCAATCCATGAAATGTTCGACCGTATCCTCGCGGTGGGCCGCAATGAGCACGGGATGCTCTACGATTGGATCAACCCGAAAACGGGCGAACACAGCGCGGGACTTTGCGATACTTGGGGCTACGACTTCGACGGGTTCTACACCTTGTTTCTCCTGGATCACAACCCGACCTATCGTGACGCGGCACGGAAGGCGTTGGAAAACCTGGAGGCCCACTACAGCAACTATAACTGGGAATCCGGCAGCGCCGACGGTTACGCCGATTCGATCGAAGGCGTTATCAATCTCTACAATCGCGAACCCATTGCCTCGACCGCTCGTTGGATTGACAGCGAGATGCGCGTGATGTGGGCCAAGCAGCAACCCGACGGCGTGATCGAAGGCTGGCACGGCGACGGCAATTTCGCCCGGACCTCCATTATGTACGCACTCTGGAAAACCCAGGGCTTGCATGCCGAACCCTGGCGTGCCGATGTCCGTGTCGGCGCGGTACTGGAAGATGGGACGCTTTACGTTTCGCTTGCCGCCGACCAGCCGTGGACGGGACGCATCTGCTTTGACCGCCCACGCCACAAGGATTACCTGCACTTGCCCTTAGACTATCCGCGGATCAACCAGTTCCCCGAGTGGTTCACCGTCGAAGCCGGTTTGCGTTACCAAGTCAAGGTGGGGCGCCAGCGTCCGCAGGTGTTAAGCGGTCGAGCTTTGATAGATGGATTGGAGGTCAAGCTCGGCCCAGCGACTGAATTGCAAATTGAAGTCGAACCAGGTCGCCGGACAAAATGATACAGAAACCACAACATGAATTCGTCCTCCCGCGCGGTTGAACGCACTTGTTTGGAGAGCATGCCCCAGGCAGTGTGTGCGAAATTTCCGCTGGGTGGGCTGCTTTTCATGCTCGCTCTCTCAGTTGCGGCGGCAACGGAGGACGCAGTCGCCGTCTGGCAGCGCTGGGAACGGGTGTTGGTCAGCGACCGGGATTACCCCCATCCGTCGAGCGCTCTGAGTCTCGGCGTGCTTTTCGAAGGACCAAACCGCCAAACCCACGCTGGTTTGGGATTCTGGGACGGGGATCGGCGATTCGTCATTCGATGCGCCTTTCCCACGCCGGGAGAGTGGCGTTGGCGGACGACTTGTACTGACGCGGCAAACCGCGGGCTTCATGGTCAGTCGGGCGTGGTGCGGGTCAAACCCGCCGACGGCACTAATGCTTTGACGCGCCACGGTTATCTGCGGGTTTCCGATGATGGCCGTTTGTTGATCCATGCTGATGGCACCCCCTTTCTCTGGATCGGGGACACCTGTTGGGCGGCGCCCGTTCACGCCACCGAGAGCGAATGGCGACACTATGTTGCCACTCGCGCGGCGCAGGGTTACTCGGTCCTGCAACTATCCATTGCCCCCGAGTGGGCGCTGGAGCGGGGCCCGCACGGGCCACCACCCTTTCTCTCCAAGCTCCCGGACATCACGCAGCCCAACCCGCAGTTCTTTCAAGCAATGGATCGGAACCTGGCCCGGGCGAATGACCATGGCCTGGTCGTGATGCTCTGCGGGCTGATGGAAACTCCGCAGCGTTATCCGCCGCCCGAACAAATCGCCGTTTTGAGCCGCTACGTGGCCGCGCGCTACCGCTCCTTCGGGGTCATGTTCTCCCCGAGTTTCGACAGCGGGATTCATGAAGCGGAAACACTGGCCGCTGCTGCCGCCGTGCGCGAGGCGGCGCCGGACAGCCTCCTTACCATGCATATGGGCACCGGCGTCGGCCCCCGTTTTCACGCGGCGGACTGGCTCGCCTTCGACATGTACCAAAGCGGCCACAACGGGGGCGACGCCGCCCGGCAATCCGCCCGTGCCGTTGGCATGCCCGCCGAAATCCTGGCACTACCGACGCGCAAACCCATCGTCAACGGCGAAGCCATTTATGAAGGCGATCTCGGGGGCGCTTACGATGTTCGGCGCACCGCGTGGTTAAGCTTTCTCTCGGGCGCCGTCGGCTACACCGCCGGCATCAATGAAATCTATGCCTGGAAGGAGGATGCCCTTGCCCGGATGAACCTGCCCTCCAGCGAACAGGTCGCTTTGCTGGCGCGTATTTTGAGGGCTTTGCCGTGGTGGAATCTTGCGCCGGCCCCGGGACGAATTCTGAATCAACTCAAAGAGCCCGCCCGACTGACTGCGTTTGCGCTCACGGCGGATAGGACGCTGGGGCTCGCCTACCTGCCACAGAACGACAACGTGACCCTGGATCTCCGCAACGGCGCGCCAACCTACGACGTGCTGTGGATCAATCCGGTGACTGGTGAATCCCACGCGGGCAATGCCGTGGCTTCGGCACAAGCGGTCACAATTGCGGCCCCGGATGCGCGAGACTGGGTCGTCTTGCTTAGCGCGGCGGATGCGCCGGGGTTGGGCCCGGTCAACAAAGCCCTCCTGGAGATCCCGCCGCACCGCAAGAAATCGGTGGCAACGATCACCTTTGGAACCGATGCACTGATGGATGGTTTGGTGCATAAAAGGCCCCGCGACGGCGAATCGGTCAGGCAATCGTTCATGCACATCCCTTGCCTGGTGAACGTAAACCCCAAGCGGAATGGCTATCTTTACTTCGACTTGGACGACCGGTTGGGTTTTCGCGGCGGACCGGAACGAATGCTCGTCGAAGTCCGGCTTCGATCCGACGAATCGCTGGCGGGCGTTCAGCTTCAATTCGACGCACAAGGGAGTGCTGCGGTAACCAACATCTACCGCCCGACGCCATCGTCATGGCGGAAGCCGGACGGTGGTTGGACCACAATCGGTTTTGTGGCGGAATCACCCTATCTCGGCAACCGGCAGAACAGCGGCGCGGATTTTCGCCTGTATTTGGGCGGCAGCCTCTGCCAGGTCGCGGCGGTGAGGGTTGCACTGGAGGGCGCGCAACGGTGACCGGCGGTGCCGCGGCGTCATCGGCGGCGGAGCGGGTGCGGATGGCTCGCCAACGAGTGGCCGCCAGTTGCGATGGCGTGCTGGTTTAGATTCCATATGAGCATGACGACCATTACTCGCACGCCCCCCCAAAAAAAGTCGCCGACACGGCGCCGCCATTTCTGATGTTGCCAGATTGGGATCCACTTGGGCATGGAGTTCCGGTGGTCCCGTTGGTCAGATTGTTTGAAAACGTCGGACCCGGACGGACGGCCAACTTGCTTGAAAGGGACGGGCTTGCCTGTCGCCGGATTCGGCCTGCCCAGTTGCCTGTCCGGCTGCGCCCTGCATCTGAATTCCTTTCACCCCTTGCCACCGCCCGTGAACTGCGCCAAAATCTGCGCCGGGCAACGACGCCCGACAATTACGAAATTCTATTCCTATACGAACTTAACCCCCGATGAAATTTGCACTTGTTCTTCCGCTCTTGACCCTCGTCCTCGCCGCCCCGGCGCAGGAGCCGAAACCGCTCCGCGCCGGCATCATCGGGCTCGATACCTCCCATGTCGTCGCGTTTGCCGGGACGTTGAATAACGGCCCGCAAAATCCGGAGGACAAGGCCAAGGTCGCCAGCGTCAAGGTGGTGGTGGCCTATCCCCAAGGCAGCAAGGATATCGAAGGCAGCACGAAACGCGTGCCGGAATACACCGCGAAAGTGAAGGCGATGGGGGTGGAGATTGTGGACTCCATCCCGGAACTTTTAAAGCGGGTGGATGTCGTCCTCCTCGAATCCAACGATGGCCGGGTGCATTGGGAACAAATCCAGCCCGTGCTCGCGGCACGCAAGCCGGTATTCATTGACAAGCCCATTGCCGGCGATCTCGCGGATACCCTGCGGATTCTCGAGGCCGCAAAAAAGGCCAAGGTTCCCCTCTTCTGCGCGTCCTCGTTGCGCTACGGCAAGACTACGCAAGCCGTCCGCAATGGCGCCATTGGCCAGGTAAAACACGCCGAAACTTTCAGCCCGGCCGAACTCGAGCCGCACCATGTGGACCTTTACTGGTATGGGGTGCATGGCTGCGAGTCGCTGTTCACCGTGATGGGCCCCGGCTGTAAATCGGTGCGCCGTGGCACGACCGCCGATGGCAAGATCGAGGTGACGGGCACCTGGGAGGACGGTCGCACCGGCATTTTCCGTGAAGCCAACGAAACGGATCGCAAGGGCTACGGCGGCAAGGCCGTGGGCGAGAAAGGCGAATCTTCCGTCGGTAGTTACGATGGCTACGATCCGCTGGTGATAGCGATCGTCCAGATGTTCCGCGACGGCATCGTGCCGGTCAGTGGGGAGGAAACGCTCGAGCTATATACCTTCATGGCCGCCGCCGATGAGAGCAAGCGACGCGGCGGGGCGGAAGTGACCCTGAAGGAAGTGCTCAACCAGGCCCGCGCCGAAGTGGCCGCCAAACCTTGACCCGCCGCGGTGCGGTGGCCCCGGATTCATAAGCCTGCCCTCGCTTTGAAAACCACAAATTCCAAGACGATCAAGATCGCCCTCGTTGGAGCGGGCATGTTCGGCGGCGACGTTCATCTGCGCGCCTACGCCGATCTCCAACGCTTCGGCATCGCCGGCCAACTCGCCCGCCTCGGCCTGGACGAGCACGCGCGCGATTTCGCCCCCGTGAACTTTGAACTGGTTGCCATCGCAACGCGTTCGCCAGCATCCGCCCAGCGCACGGCCGCCGCGTTCAAGGAATGGACGGGAAGCCTGCCGAAGCCCTATTCCGGCGAAACCCCATGGCTCGACCTTCTCCACGACTTTCCCGAACTCGACGTGCTGGCCGTCGCCACGCCGGACAATCTGCATACCCCGGTCATCTTCGCTGGGCTCAACGCGGGCGCCCATATCATCACCGAGAAACCCATGTGCCTCGACATCACCGAGGCGGATCAGATCATCGAACTCGCGCAGAAGCAAAACCGCATCGTGGCCGTGGACATGCACAAGCGGTACGACCCCGATCACCTGCGCATCCGCAACGACATCCAGAACCGCATTGGTGAACCGCTTTACGGTACGGCGTACCTGGAAGAGCCGCTGGAAGTCTCCACCAGCACGTTCAAGTGGGTGGAACAAAGCGATCCGTTCAGTTACGTCGGGCCGCATTGGGTGGATTTGATTTATCACTACTACAACAGCAAACCCGTCTCCCTCACCGCCGTCGGCCAGAAGAAGCGCCTCGTGCGTGACGGCATCAACGCCTACGACGCCGTGCAGGTCCGCGTGGACTTTGACAACGGCATGAGCATCAACTTCCACAACAATTGGATCACGCCTTCCGACTTCGAAGGCCCGGTGAATCAAGGCCACGAAATCGTCGGCGCAGATGGCAAGGTGGAAAGCGATCAGCAATACCGCGGCTTCCGCTGGTGGAACGCGGGCGGTGGCTCGCGCACGAGTAACAATCACTTCACTCGCGATGTGAAACGCGCCGATGGCTCACAAGCCTACGTCGGCTACGGCGTGGACAGCATCATCGCCGGGTTGTTGGCGATTTGCCGGATGAAATTTCTTGGTGAGACCCGCGACGCTGTAGGCGAGATTTATCCCACCGCCGAAGATGCCCGCATTGTTGTCGCCATCGTGCATGCCGCGCGGCTCGTGCGCGATTTGAATTTCAAATATCTGAGCGAAGGCAAAGGCGCGCCCGTTACCGCGCGCTTCGGCAACGATGGCATCATCATCGTGGACCCGAACCGCGCAAGCGAAGGCTCGGACACGGTGTTTCACAGGCTGTATCGAAAACCAATCTAGCCGGGCAATCGCACGTAATAACATGGGCAAAGAATTCAGCATCGAGCCGCGCGAAGTGCCGCGGGTGGAAACCAACTATCGCCGTATCGTCACGCCGTTGCCGCATCCGGATTCCGTGGCGACACTGGAGAAGTTGCGCCACTTTGAGCCGCAATCCATGCGCGGGCAGCCGCCGATCGTATGGGATCGGGCCGAGGATATTTTTGTCTTCGACAAATATGGCAATCGCTGGCTCGACTGGTCTTCAGGCGTGCTTGTCACCAACGCAGGCCACGGGGCGACGGAAGTGAAACAGGCCATTCTTGACCAGGTGAACAGCGGGTTGCTGCACAATTATGTTTTCCCCAGCGAAGAGCGCGCCGCCTTGGCGGAAGCGCTGGTGGGGGTCGCGCCCAAGGGATTGGAAAAAGTATTTCTGCTCACGACCGGCTCGGAAGCAACCGAATGTGCCATCAAACTGAGCCGTGCGCACGGCATCAAGGTGGGCGGCAAGCAAAAGCTTGGCATCGTTGGCTTCGAGCGCGGCTTTCACGGACGGACGCTGGGTTCGCAGCAAGCTGGAGGCATGGCGGGGCAGAAAGCGTGGATCGTCAACGAGGACCCGGCCATTATCAACGCGCCGTTCCCGGACGGTTACTGGCAGACCAACACGAGCTTCGACGTTTTTCTAACTGCCGTGGCGCAACGCGGTCTGAAGCCGGAAAATATCGCCGGCGTAATGATGGAGACGTACCAGGGCGTCGGCCCGGACTTTGCGCCGGTGGAATACGTCCGCAAGCTGGCCGAGTGGTGTCGCCAACACCAAGTGGTGCTGGTGTTCGACGAAGTGCAGGCAGGCTTTGGCCGTACGGGGAAGTTCTGGGCCTTTGAGCACTACGGGGTGACGCCCGACCTGATTTGCTGCGGCAAGGGTATCAGCAGTTCGCTGCCGCTCTCGGCGGTGATGGGCCGATCTGAAATCATGGATCAGTTTCCGCCCGGCTCCATGACCAGCACGCACACGGGTAATCCGGTATGCTGCGCCGCCGCTCTGGCCAGCGTGAAGAAGATCGTCGGTGAGAAGCTGACTGAGAATGCGGCCCAACTCGGACCGGTGCTGCGGGCGGGTTTGCAGCAGATTCAAGCCCGGCATCCGAAAGTCGTCGGCCACGTCACCGCCGCCGGTCTGGTGGCGGGGATGCAACTGGTGCAGGCCGGGAAGAAAGAGCCGAACCACGATCTCGCCCACAATATCATTGAGCGGTGTTTCCAAAAGGGTCTGCTGCTCTTCGCTCCGGTTGGAGCTTGGGGGCAAACGGTGAAAATTGCGCCGCCCCTGACCATCCCACGCGCGGCGGTGGAGGAAGGCCTCGCCGTTCTAAGCCAGGCCACGGATGAGGCGGTCAATTACCTTCGCGCCGCGTAACCGCGCATTAACTCCAAGAAGTCATCCACAACAGCACGCACCCGTCAACTTGCCTCGATCAACCATGCTCCATCTGCCGCCATGAACCCCAGCCAACGATGCAGTATTTTTCCAGTCATCGCGTTGCTCTTCGCCAGCGTTGCCGGCGACGCGGCGACATTGGAACGTATCAAGTATAACCACCCCGGTTTGGTCGTGGACCTGGGTGTCGGCCTGTGGGCGTGGCCGTTGCCGATGGATTTCGATGGCGACGGTGACCTGGACCTGGTAGTGAATTGCCCGGACAAGCCTTCCAACGGAGTTTATTTCTTTGAGAACGTGAGCGGGGACACGGCCAAGACCAAAATGCCGGTCTTCAAGGCTGGTATCCGCATCAGCCAGGGATTGCAGGACGTGCAGGTCAGTCAGGTCGCGGGCCAGCCACGGGTATTGACGCCCGGCTACGAATATCCTGATTTTCGCAACACTGGTCTGGCGCAACCGAGACCGCTGCCAATCGGAACCAAGGTTCACCCGAACAAGCCACGCGCAAACTTGTGGCGGTATCTCGATTACGATGGCGACGGGGTCATGGACCTGATCGTGGGGGTAGGTGACGGTACTGATTACGGCTGGGATAACGCCTTCGACGCCGCGGGCCGGTGGACGAATGGACCAATTCATGGGTACGTGTATTTCGTGCGCAACACCGGAACGACCGCGAATCCGGGATACGACCAGCCAATCAAAGTGATGGCCGGAGCGAAACCGGTGGAGGTTTACGGCTGGCCGTTCCCGAGCTTTGCGGATTTCGACGGCGACGGAGATTTGGACCTGCTATGCGGCGAGTTTCTCGACGGTTTCACGTATTTTCAAAACCTCGGCACCCGGACCGAACCGAAGTATGCACCCGGGATCCGCCTCAAGACCGCGGAGGGCCGACCACTGGCCATGGATTTGCAGATGATCACACCAACGGCCATTGACTGGGACCAGGACGGAGATACCGACCTCATCGTTGGCGATGAAGACGGACGCGTGGCTTTGATCGAAAACACCGGCAAGCTGGCCGCCGATCGCACGCCGCAGTTTCTCGCACCCCGCTACTTCCAGCAGGAGGCAAATGAAGTGAAATGCGGGGCACTGGCGACGCCCGTCGGCTTTGATTGGGATGGCGATGGCGACACGGACATCATCAGCGGGAAAACGGCGGGTTACCTCGTTTTTTTTGAGAACCTCAGCGGACCGGGCGTTGAGCAGCCACGCTGGGCGGCACCGAAGTTCTTAGCAGCCGACGGGAAAGTGATCAGGATCATGGCCGGACCGAACGGCTCAATCCAAGGCCCCTGCGAAGCGAAGTGGGGTTATACCACTTTGAACATCGCCGACTGGGACGGCGACGGGTTGCCGGATCTCCTCGTCAACTCGATCTGGGGTAAGGTGCATTGGTATCAAAATGTCGGCACGCGAAAGCAGCCCAAGCTTGCGGCCGCCCAACCGATCGAAGTTGAGTGGGACACCGTTCAGCCGACCCTTGCCTGGGGCTGGTTGCGGCCGGCGGGGAAAGGTTTGCTTACCCAATGGCGCACGACACCCGTGGCCGTGGACTGGAATCGTGACGGCTTGATGGATGTGGTGATGCTCGACCATGAAGGCTACCTCGCCTGCTTCGAACGCCGCCGCCGTGACGGAAAACTGGAGCTGCTGCCACCGAAACGCACCCTGTGTGATGAGGCGGGCCAACCGCTGCAACTCAACTCCGGCCGCGCGGGCAAGAGCGGCCGGCGAAAACTTTGCGTGGCGGATTGGGATGGCGACGGCAAACTCGACATCTTGGTGAACGGCGCGAACGCCACCTGGCTGCGGCAGACGGCGGCACGCGACGGCAAATCCGTCTTCAAGGACATGGGGCCGGTGAGCGAGCGCAACATCGAAGGACACGACACCAGCCCGACCACGGTGGACTGGAATAACGATGGCGTGCCCGACCTGCTGATTGGCGCGGAGGACGGGTATTTGTATTACCTGCGCAATCCACGCACCCACTGAACTTCGCGCGCCCGACGCCGCGCCGCCGGCGTGACAACGAAGACTCCAGAAGGACTTGTGTTGCCCCCGGCTTCGGACTAAAAGAAGCGCATGAATCGCCGCCAATTCCTCCGCCGAACGGCCGCTGCGCTCGCCTTCTCCGCCCTCCCCAGTTACGCCGTTGAATTTGGCGACCTCAAGAAACGCGTCGGCCTCATTGGGTGCGGCTGGTATGGTAAGGTTGATCTGCTCCGCCTGATCCAGGTGGCCCCGGTTGAGGTCGTCTCGCTCTGCGACGTGGACACAACCATGTTGAATGACGCGGCGGACCTGGTCGCTGCCCGTCAGCTCTCAAAAAAGAAGCCGCGCACGTATCTGGACTACCGCGCGATGCTGAAGGAAAAAGACCTCGACCTTGTGCTCATCGCCACACCCGATCATTGGCACGCCTTGCCGATGATTGAAGCCTGCAAAGCCGGCGCGGACATTTATTGCCAAAAACCCACCGGGGTGGATGTGGTCGAGTGCCAGGCCATGCTGGCCGCCGCGCGCAAATACCAGCGCGTGGTTCAGATCGGCACCCAACGCCGCAGCACCCCACATTTGATCGAAGCCCGTGACCGCGTTATCAAGGAGGGCAAGTTGGGGACAATTGCCCGCGTGGAAATCTGCTGCTATTACCACATGCGCGCTTCTGGCAACCCGCCGGATACCACGCCACCCGCAAATCTCGATTTTGAGATGTGGACCGGCCCCGCACCCCTGCGGCCGTACAATCAATGGGTACATCCCCGCGGCTGGCGGGCCTTCATGGAATACAGCAATGGCATCGTCGGGGACATGTGCGTTCACATGTTCGACATGGTGCGCTGGATGATGAACCTCGGCTGGCCCAAAACCATCAGTTCCGACGGTGGCATCCTGGTAGACAAAGCCAGCAAGGCGAACATTTCCGATACGCAAAACGTCACCTTCGACTTTGGTGAGTTGCAGGTTATTTGGTCGCATCGCACATGGGGCGACGCGCCGGATCCCAAGTATCCCTGGGCGGCGATTTTCTACGGCGACAAAGGCACGCTCAAAGCGGGTGTCAATGGGTATGATTTCTATCCGGCCGGCAAGACGGAAGCGACCCTCAGGGGCGAACCGCTCTTTGAGTATGATAAATATCCGGAGGACAAAACGGAAAAGGATCTGGAACGGCATGTGGCCTCCGCGGTTCGGGGCCACATGCGGGATCTGCTGGCCAACGTGGCCACGCGCGGCCGCCCCGTCGCGGACATCGAGGAAGGCTGCATTTCAAGCGCTTCCTGCATTCTCGCCAATGTTGCGATGCAATTGGGCCGCACTCTCAAATGGGATGCCGCGCGGGGCCAGGTGGTGGATGATGCGGAAGCCAACCGCCTGCTCCGCCGTGCCTATCGCGCCCCGTGGGTGCATCCCGAACCCGGCCAGGTTTGATCCACCCCGCAAAAGCACGCCGCAACAAAACGCACCAATACGGTTCCGCCACCGGAATTATGAACGGGAACACGAGCCAGAGCAGAGCGACGGCATCTGTTATTCCGCCCCAGCGGCATTCTGCATGGCGCGGACCGGCTCGCAGGCGTCTCGGCCTATCGTCGATAGTCGTCGTGGGGCACTTAAGGAGTCACAAGATTGCTTAATGCATTAAAACTATGTTTTCCAAACTGGATGAAAGCAGATAAATATGACGACGATGAATGAAGTCTCCTTGAAATCGGTTGAACGGGCCTACGGCCTGGCGCAAGAACGCTACGCCGCCATCGGCGTGGACACGAACCAAGTCCTCAAGGCCCTGGCCAAGGTGCCCGTTTCACTGCACTGCTGGCAGGGTGACGACGTTGGCGGCTTTGAGAATTTCGGCGGGGCGCTTACGGGCGGGATTGTCGCCACGGGCAATTATCCCGGGAAAGCCCGCACCCCGGACGAACTCCGGGCGGATGCCACCAAAGCGCTCTCCCTCATTCCCGGCACGCACCGTTTCAACCTGCACGCCTTCTATGGCGAGTTTGGCCGCAAGAAAGTGGAACGCAACGAAATCGAACCGAGGCATTTTAAGAGCTGGATCGCGTGGGCAAAGTCGCTCGGCATCGGACTGGATTTCAATCCCACCTGTTTCTCCCACCCCAAGTCAGCCAGCGGCTTCACCCTTTCCCACCCGGACAAGGCCATTCGTAATTTCTGGATCGAGCATTGCCAAGCCAGCCGTGTGGTCGGGGCGGCGATGGGCAAGGCGCTCGGCAGCCCAAGCGTCACCAACATCTGGATTCCCGATGGCATGAAGGACACACCGGCCGACCGCCGCGGCCCGCGCGAGCGGTTGGAGGAATCCCTCGATGCGGTCTTCCAACAGAAGCTCAACCCGAAGCACAACCTTGATGCGATCGAAGGCAAGCTCTTCGGCATCGGCGCGGAAAGCTACACTGTGGGCATGCACGAGTTTTATCTCGGATACGCCGTGAAACATCAAAAGCTCGTCTGCCTCGACGCCGGGCATTACCATCCAACTGAAAACATGGCGGACAAAATCTCTTCGGTGCTGTGCTTCGTGCCGGAAATCCTCCTGCACGTCAGCCGCGGCGTCCGGTGGGACAGCGATCACGTCGTCACGCTGACGGACGAGTTGCACGGCATCGCGCAGGAATTGGTGCGCGGCGACTATCTCCGCCGCACCCATATCGGCCTCGATTTCTTTGATGCCAGCATCAACCGCATCGCCGCATGGACCATCGGGACGCGTAACATGCTCCGCGCTCTTTGCATCGCGATGCTTGAACCTCACGCCACCTACCGGCAGCTTGAGCGGGCCGGGGACTACACTTCGCGGCTGGCGTTGATGGAGGAAGCCAAGACGCTACCCTTCGGCGCCGTCTGGGATTACCACTGCCGGCAGCACGGTGTGCCCGTAGGCCCAGCCTGGCTCGCCGAAGTCAAGCAATACGAAAAGACAGTTCTGAACCAACGACAATAATTCTCAGCCCAACAACCCCACAACTCAACTATGAATCCCTTCCTCGGTGTATTTTTCCACTGGCTCGGCGGCCTGGCCTCCGGCAGCTTTTACGTGCCTTACAAAGGCGTCAAGAAGTGGTCTTGGGAGACCTACTGGCTCGTCGGCGGTTTTTTCTCCTGGATCATCTGCCCGCTCTTCCTCGCCTCCCTACTCACGAACGACGTGTCCGGCGTCCTGAAGCAACAGTCCGCTGGCACGCTGTGGTGGACGTATTTCTTTGGCGCCATGTGGGGCTTCGGCGGGCTGACGTTTGGCCTGACCATGCGCTATCTTGGCATGTCGCTGGGCATGGGCGTGGCGCTCGGTTACTGCGCCGCGTTTGGCACCTTGTTACCGCCGATCTTCAAGCTGTTCATCCCCACCATTCCGGTGGCGGAAACCATCACCCAAATTGCCTCGACCACTCCGGGCAAGATCACGTTGCTCGGAGTCTTCGTATGTCTCGCGGGGATCGCGGTGGCGGCCTACGCGGGCTTGACCAAGGAACGCGAGATGCCGGAGGCGGAAAAGAAGAAGGCCATTACCGAATTCAACTT
>JADLHS010000125.1 GCA_020848635.1 Limisphaerales bacterium | reverse complement strand
CCTGCTCGCGAAAGCGCGCGAAAATGGCGAAGAACAATAACGTGAACAAAATCATGAACGTCAAGCCGGTGACGTGCTGGCGCGGGTCGTCCGTGATGATGGGGAGGAGGGCGTCGCTGCCGATGATGTAGGCGAGCAGCGTGTTGCCGATGATGAAGGACAGCACAAAAAAGATGCCAAGCTTGAGGGCTTTCTTCCCGAACTTACTGGCGGTCCACGAGGCCGCAGCAAGCTGGCGTTGCGCCAGGGCATCGCCTTCGATCCAATATTCCAGTTTACGAAAGACCATCTCCATCATCACCGTCTGGGGACAAGTCCAACCGCACCAAAGCCGGCCAAACGCCGTCGTGAAGATAATGATGCCCGTGATGAAAATGAGCATTGCCACCGCGAAGATGATCATGTCCTGCGGCCAGAAGAGCTGACCGAGGATGGAGAAGCGGCGCTCAACGATATTCATCATGAGTAGCGGGTTGCCGTTGATGCGAATGAACGGCCCGGTAAACATGATGCCGATAAGCAGCCAGCTCAACCAAGTGCGGCGTTGCGTCCATTTTCCGTGCGGCGCCTTGGCATAAACCCATTGGCGACGACCGAATTGGTCGGCGGTCGTCAGGTGATCGCGGAAATCATGCAGGTCCGCTTTTTGCGAGGCTTGAAAAGGATCGGGGGCGTCGAGCTTCTCTTGGGGCGGTTTGGGGGTCATTAAAATGAGGCTGCAGCCAACGACAGCCAAAGGCCCAAGCCGGAGGCTTCAGGTCCGACACGAAAACGCGGACAGGGCGCGCACCAAGTGCCGCGCCCTGTCGAATTGGAGCTTGCTGATTGGGTGTTTTCTGCGGTGAGGTGCTTAGAATTGGGGGCTTTCATTCAAACTGACTTGGTCCGGTCGGCGCCGTCACGGTGTTCTCCGCCGGCTTGGGATTTTTCGGATTTGAACCGCGTAATGTGTATATGTAGCTGCCCACGGCCTTGATCTGGTCCGGATTCAATACCCCGCGCCAGGTCAACATTCCCTTCGCCGGCACGCCGTTGATGATGATTTTCACGTTGTCCACATAGTTTGAGCCGTGAATCCAGTAATTGTCACAAAGATTCGGGCCGACCAATCCGCCCGCATCCGGACGATGGCAGGGCGCGCAGTAAGTCACAAACAAACGCTGGCCATCCCCCAACACGGCCTGGTCGGTGGACGGCGTGAGTGTGGCGATGCCGGACTCGAACTTCGCGATGGACGCGCTCTTGATTTCCTCACCGCGTTGCCACTCCTTCGTGTACTCGGCGGCTTGCAAATCGCCCGCGCTGGCGACGTGGTAATAGATCATGTAAATCACCCCGAATATGATCGAGAGGTTGAACAACCACACCCACCACCGCGGGAGCAGGTTGTCGAGTTCTTTAATGCCGTCGGCCTCGTGCTCGAGGAGTTTTGCGTTGTCGGGATTGCTGTTATTCATTTGAAGGTCCTTTCCGGTCGGATTTTTTCTCGCCGTCGTGCAAAGGCAAAATGCTCATGCTTTGGGCAAAGGATTTCTTCATCCCCAGGACCCAGAGGAGCATGCCGATGAACACCGCGAAGAACAGGCTGATGGAAATGACGCCGTAAAGACCGACGCCGCCAATATCACTAAGGACGTTTTTGATCATACGTTTTGACGTGTTACTTGATTGCAGTTGCCAGCGGGGCCGCGGGTTCGGCCTTGATATCTTTGCCGAGCCGTTGCAAGAACGCGATCAGGGCGATGATTTCGCGGTCGGGTTGTGATTCCACCGAGCCGACCTTCAGGCCGATTACGATGGTGGCAGCCTGCTTTGCCAGATCTTTTAGCGCGTCGCCGTTCTCGTAACCGACGGGATAGGGCACCCCGACTTTGCGGAGCGCAGCGATCCGGGGGGGCACCGCGTTGGTATCAATCTTCTGGGTCAACAACCACGAATAGCGCGGCATGATCGAGCCCGGGGAAACAGTGCGCGGGTCGTCCATGTGATTGTAGTGCCAGGCATCAGGGTATTTGCCGCCTTCGCGGTGCAAGTCCGGCCCGGTGCGCTTGGAACCCCAGAGAAACGGATGGTCATAAACGAATTCCCCCGCCTTGGAGTAATCACCGTAGCGCTCGGTCTCGCTGCGGAACGGGCGAATCATCTGCGAATGGCAGCCCACGCAACCCTCGCGGATGTAGATGTCGCGCCCCATCATTTCCAGTGGGGTGTAGGGCTTGACGCTGGTGATCGTCGGAACATTGCTCTTAATGAGAAACAGGGGGACAATCTCGACCAGCCCCCCGATCAACACGGCGATCAAGGCCAACACGGTGAGCGTGAGAGGCTTTGCCTCAAGCCAGCGATGTTTGTACGGATGGTCGTCGTGGGCGTCCGGTGCCTTGGCAATGGCCGCTGCCTGGGCTTCCGTGTCCGGTTCAAATTTGCCCGCCTTGGCGGTGCGCCAAAGGTTGTAAGCCATCATCACCGCCCCGGTGATGTAGAGCGTCCCGCCGATGGCGCGCAACTTGTAAAGCGGCACGATCTGCAAGACGGTTTCGAGGAAGTTCGGATACTGCAGGAAGCCTTCTTTCGTGAACTGTTTCCACATCAGCCCTTGGGCGATGCCGCTTGCATACATCGGCACGACGTAGAAGACCATCCCTAGCAACGCGATCCAAAAATGCCAGTTGGCGAGTTTGACGGAATGCAGCCGGGTGTTCCACAAGCGGGGGAACAGCCAGTAGAGCATCGAGAACGTGAGAAAACCATTCCACCCCAGGGCGCCGGTGTGAACGTGCGCAATCGTCCAATCTGTGTAATGCGACAGCGAGTTCACCGATTTGATCGCGAGCATCGGGCCTTCAAGCGTGGACATGCCGTACGCCGTCACGGCCACCACCATGAATTTCAACATGGGCTGTTCCCGCACCTTGTCCCACGCGCCGCGCAGGGTGAGCAAGCCGTTCAACATGCCGCCCCAACTCGGCGCGATCAGCATCAACGAAAACACCATGCCGAGCGATTGGGCCCAGTCCGGTCGCGCCGTGTAGAGCAGGTGATGCGGGCCGGCCCAGATATAGATGAAGATGAGCGCCCAAAAGTGGATGATGGAAAGCCGGTAGCTAAACACCGGGCGATCCGCCGCTTTGGGCAGGAAGTAATACATCAGGCCGAGATAGGGCGTGGTGAGGAAGAACGCCACCGCGTTATGACCGTACCACCACTGCACCAGGGCGTCCTGCACCCCGGCATAAATCGAGTAGCTTTTGAACGCGCTCGCCGGTACTTCCAGTGAGTTGACGATGTGCAACAATGCCACTGTGATGGCGGTCGCGATGTAAAACCAGATGGCCACGTAAATGTGCTTTTCGCGGCGCTTGATGATCGTCCCGAGCAAATTGACCGTGAACACCACCCAAATGAGCGCAATCGCGATGTCAATCGGCCACTCGAGTTCCGCATACTCCTTGCTCGTTGTGAGCCCCAGCGGCAGAGTGATCGCCGCACCCACGATGATTGCCTGCCAGCCCCAGAAATTCACCCAACTCAACAAATCACTGAACATTCGGGCTTTGCAAAGCCGTTGCAGCGAGTAATAGATTCCCATGAACATCCCGTTACCCACGAAGGCGAAGATGACGGCATTGGTATGCAGCGGCCGCAACCGCCCAAACGAGGTGAACTGGAGGTTCAGGTTCAGGTCCGGGAAAAATAACTGGCAGGCGATCAGCAACCCGGCGCTGAAGCCCACGAGCCCCCAGATCACGGTGGCGATCGCGAACGCGCGCACAATGCGGTTGTCGTATTTGAAGGTTTCTATATTCATTTCAATTTCGATTTTGGTTTTAGTAAATTCGCTTCACCGGTTTCCGGATTCTTGAGTTTGGCCTCATCCAGCAGCAGGCGCATCGCGGGCGTGCAAGTGTCCTCATACTGCCCCGTACGCACCGCCCAGATGAACGCAGCCAAAAAGCCCGCCGCAATCACGATGCTCAGCGGGATGAGCAGGAAAATCACAATCATAACTCCCTGTCCTCGACCCGAAGCACGTTCCCACCCGGCGGGACCGCGAACGGCGCCATCCACAGCGCCCGACGGTTGTTTGCCTGGAGAAAAACCATCGTCGGTTTCTAAGGCATCCCGCTTAGAAACGCCAGATCAAATCCACGGTTACCCGGCTGTCCAGGATGCCGATGGCGTCGGTCACGCCCACTTCATAGGCCACGCCGAGGTCCAGCTTTTGCGTCAGCTTGGAACGCGCGCCGCCGCCCACGGTGAGCTGCGTTCGCCCGCGCGCCTGGGTGCTGCCGAAGTCGATCAGGTCGTACAT
>JADLHS010000124.1 GCA_020848635.1 Limisphaerales bacterium | reverse complement strand
TTCCCGAACACCGCGCTCGTTAAGGGCGACACCCGCAGTTACTCCATCGCCGCCGCCAGCGTGCTCGCCAAAGTCACGCGCGACCGCATGATGCTGGAGTTTGATGCGCAATTCGCCGGCTACGGTTTCGCCGAGCATAAGGGGTATGGCACGCCGCCGCATCTCGCCGCCCTTGCTGAGCGCGGGCCGTGTCCGATTCATCGGCGCAGTTTTGCCCCGCTCAAGCCGGTGCCGGGGCCGTTGATCTGAGTTCGTGGCGGCCGACGGGCGGCGACTCTGAACAGCGCGTCAATCGGTGACCGCCGATCAGAATGAGCCACGCTCCGTCGGTGGCAGGGAGCGCTTTTTGAGGACGACCACGACGTTATCTGCCAGGCCAAACGCAGCGAGCGCATTCTCGGTCGCCCGGTAAGCCCATTTTGCCGGTTTCATCCACCCTTTCTGTTTGTAAGCTGTCGTGCGCTTCAATAATGCCCCGCGCTCGGCGTTCGACACTTCGCGTCCATTGTCGCGCCAGTCCTGCCAAATGACGACCGGATTGAAATGAGTGAACCGGGTTTCAAGGAGCTCGAACTTGGGGGTGACTAAGGCCGTGAGGGTTTGCGCCGTGAAATAATTCAAGTGCTGCTCGTAAACGTAACGATACCGCGCGCCGAGCAGGCGCACGGCCAGCGATCGAAAATTCGGCACGAGCACGAAGCACAAGCCGCCGGACTTGAGCAGCGCGTGAGCTTGCTCCAGAAACCGCTTGGGCTCGGCGAGATGCTCGGCCACCGCCCAAAACGTGATCGCATCGAACCCCGCTTCCGGTCCTTGGTCCCCCGCTCCCCGTCGAACGGGGAGGGGGACGGAGGGAGGGGCTTCTGGCGAAGTCGCGGCGGAAGTTTTCTCCACACCCATTTGCAAGAAGTCTCCGCGCATCACCGGCACACCGCGCGACTCTGCGTAATCCAGCGGTGGCCCGCTCACGTCCGTGCCAAGGATTTCATAGTCACCGGGCCAGCCTTTTTTGAGTTGAAACAGGAACGCGCCGGAGGAGCAGCCCACGTCCAGCACGAAACCGCGTGGACAATGCTTTCGGAACAGGCGCAGTTCGCGCTCGAATCGCACCTCGGCGTAGTCGCTCTCCAGTTTGGCGGGCGAGAGATAATAGTCTTTGCCCGCGGCATCATAGAATGCGCCGCTTGCCATGTCGGCCGGGATGGGATTGGCATAGATCATCCCACACTCGCCGCAGCGAACGAGGCGGAGGTCGCCCTTTTGCCAGTGCGGTTCCGCGGTGGCGCTTCCGCATACGGGGCAGGGACGATGAATCGAGCGCGCGTTCATGGTGACGTGACCTTACGGACGGCCCGGGCAATCGAACCGCGACCTCGCCTTTTGCATGGTTGACTTCGATGGAGGCCGAGCCAAGTCGCCACTGGCACAACGCTCTGCCGGCGCACACCAAGACGGCGGGGCGCGCATCGTGATTGCCTTGGGTTGGACATCTCCCCTATAAAACCAGCGACAACAAGTCCCGACAATCGAAATCCTGGATCGCCTCCATGAAACTCGCCGACCAAATCAAAGCCTGGCTGCATCGCCCGGAGTTGCCGGAGCATTTGCGGCGGGGCGAACTTGGCGAACGGGCGGCGAAGAAGTATTTGCAAAAGCAGGGGCTGAAATTTCTCACCGCCAACTTCCGTTGGGCGCGGGGCGAAATTGACCTGATCTTCCGCGACGACGATTGCCTGGTGTTCGTCGAGGTGAAAACGCGTTCTTCCGAGGACTGGACGCGTCCCGCCTCCGCTGTGGACGCGCGCAAACGCCGGCTGCTTTCGCAGACCGCGCTCGATTACCTGAAACTCCTGAAGCATCCGCAGGTGAAGATTCGCTTCGACATCGTGGAAGTCTTGCTGCGCGATGGCGAAGTGCGCGAGGTGCGGCATCTACCGAACACGTTCACGCTGACGAAACCGTATCGGTATGGCTGAGCGCTCATTGAAACAGTAGGAGACGACGTAGGGAGTCTCTAACTTGCACCGTAGAAACCAAAGGGGTTTGAGACTCTTCACCTCGTCTCCTTCAAAGAGAGCACGAGTACGAAAAAGGAACGCCCTGATGCTCGACAGTAACTAGCGCTCGGAATATCGTAGGGTTATGATAGACGGCAAACCGCCCCGCCACCTGATTAGAATGTTGGGCAGATGAAGCTTTTCTTTAAAAGGTGACTATCTTTCTTCGAGAACCAGAGTATTTGTTCGGCTGCCTCGGTTTCATCATCACGAGGGCTGTACGACGTAGCGTCATTTTGCTCGGTGCATCACTTTCGGCGCTGGCTGTGGTCTTAGCACTCACGCTCTTTCTTCTCCGTCACTCCACCCCAACCCTCATCGGTCAGATGATCTTTTTGGTGGGTTGCGCATGGGTTTTCGTGTTTGGCCTGTTTCGTCTCTTCTGGAGCGGCATGATGTGGGTCTTCGACAGGATTGCAGATTTGTTCAAAGAGGCCATGCCCGGCCTTTCGAAACCGCTGCACTATGTTTATCTCGGTTATTGGATCTTTTTTGAGCTTTGGTTCACGCTTGGGTTCTTCATTGTCCTTGTT
>JADLHS010000123.1 GCA_020848635.1 Limisphaerales bacterium | reverse complement strand
GGTCACGGCCAGTTGGCTCGCGGGGGAGAAAGTGTACATCCTTGCGGGCTTTGACGAAGAGTCACTCCGCCGCCGGTTGTAAGCGAGGCAGGGATGCTTCCCCGCCCGCCGGATCGCGGTGCCCCCCGATCACTTGGGCTTCACGCTCATGTGCTGAACCACCCAGCGAAAATCGGTTGTTTGCTCGTTGCCCATGGACAACGGCAAATCGGCGCCATCCGGACGTGCCGGTTGTTTGGTGCTTTCATTGCGCCAGCGCTGCAACTGGGCATGGCCGTCGGCAAAGGCAAAGGAGGCCGCGCCGTTGTGATACGAGGCCGGGAGGTCAACCCATTCCTTGGCGTAAAACTGGTTGAGAAAATAGCCGTCGTTGATGCTGTCCGGATGCTCGTCGAGGAAGACAAAAATTTCCGATGGTTGGGGAATGTCCGTCAGCCGGAAGAACTGAATGTAGTAGGGGTTGTTCTGATTGACGCCGGTTTGCGTCAGTTCACCCGCATCGCCGACCATGGCGTTCATGGAATAACTCCGCACTCGCCCACTCCATCCCGCCGCCCGCTGCTTGGCGCTCAGCACTTGATCCGAGGGACAATGATAAATCTGGGCCACACGATTGGCATAGCGGCCCATGGCCGTCTCCGTCAGCGTGGCGGTATTGGTGTTGTCGGCATCCAGCTCCCAGGTCAGGAAACTGTTCACCCAGTTCAGGTCGGTCTTCTTGGCGACGGTCTTCCGGGCGGCGTCGCCCCCGAGATTGTAAGCGAGCCGGCCATTGTGATCGTCCGAATAAAGGCACCAGGCCAGCACGAGCTGCCGGGTATTATTGAGGCATTGATAACCCTGCGCCCGCGCCCGCGCCCGACTCAGTGCCGGCAGCAGCAGCGCCGCCAAGATCGCGATCAGGGCAATGACCACCAGCAACTCAATCAGGGTAAAGCCCACCGTCGCTCCGCCTACAGAGCGTCCCTGCTTCTGATATTGCCCGGTCAAGTGCATTCGCATCAGATTCCAACTGAACTTCAATCACATTTTCTACCACGGTCCGATCGGATGTCAAACCGGACATTGGCCATGAACTTCGACACCGAGACCGTATCCGGGGACCTGACGAGAGGATTCGCCTCCCAACATAGGAATAGAATTAACCATCCGTCCATCCATGCCATATCAACGATGAAGACAGACCTCAACGTCAAACGTCACGCCTTAAGAATCCGAAATCGGGATCGTGGGCCGCCCAGGGCCGCAACAAATCGCGGCCGCCGGAATTGCCAGCAGAAATAGCGGTCGCACGAAGACCTGGCGTAAGGAGCGCTGCCTGGGAGCAGCCGACCGGGGCGGTTCGGTCATTGCTTGTGGAGACGAAAGAACTGTTGTGTGTCCGCCGTGGAAATGCTCAACGAATAATTGCTGCAAGTAATGCCGGGGCCATTCGTGACGGTAACCCAATTGGTGGCTGCCCCGGCGGCGGCTGACTGCAACTCCCAACCGACGGCATTGGTCGTCCACGAAAGCGTGGCGTGCAGCGGATCCATTCGCGCGATGTTGATCCGGGGCAAAACCTGTCCTGCTGTAAAACTCAACACGAACGGCGCGGTGTCCGGATAAACGCCATTCAGATCGCGCAGTTTCAGCGATATCGAGTATACGCTGCCGGAGGCCCCGTTCACCAGATTCCAAATCGGATGCGTATCAAACGGGGCCGGGCCGATGTAGAACAGGTCGTTGGTTGCCATGTAACCGGAACCCGTATCGTTCCACACCTCCATGCCCGGCTCTTTCGCCAGCAGGACAAACCGCAAATCGGCAGCGGCGGACAATTGGAAAAAGTCAATGGCCGCATCATCCAGAAGGGTGGAGTGAAACGCCAATTCACCGGTCGCATAGCCGGAAATTCCAGAAAAAATGGACCCCGGTAGTTCAACTGGCTGCGCAAAGTCACTGTCCACTTTGAGTTCTCCAGCGGCAGTGCGGCCAACCAGTATCTCCTGCTCTTCGTGAGCCAAGCCCGATGAAACGCCCGCGGCGGTAAACAATGCGACGGTTAAACCGACAAGGCTCCGCAAGGATCGCATACTCAAATTTGGTTTTGAAACTACGCCGGTAGCGGAGCATCAGCCTTGGGCCAACCCCGGCCATGGGAAACCTTAACGCGCGAAGTCCTCCGCCTGACTTCGAGCTTTTCCTTCCACAACAACTGGCAAAGCATCAGTTTGTGGCCGCACGTGCGTTCCGCTTACTCAAAGTTCTGGTCGCCAGACCAATGGCACCCAATCCAAGCAGCCCCAAACTTGATGGCTCCGGGACCGCAGTCAGGAAGCCGCGGATTTCGCCACCGGGACTGAACGTCGAATGAATATTCCAATACGCCTTGCCCGCCGCGAAGGATTCGACCAGATCCGCTTCCACCTGCGTGGTACTCCCACCGTGGGCGGTAATAAACGACGGGTTGTAGCTCGAAGCTTGCGTCAGATCCAGGACGCTGGCGAACGAGCCACTGCTCACGCCAAGCGGGAATAAGGCGAACGATGGAGTTGTCGTGGCCACGCCCGCATTGCCGGACCCAGCAACTGCCGTGGGCGCGTGGATGTGCGAAGCTGTCGTAGCACCAGTCAAACCGCTGAAGTTCAACGACAGCGACAAGGTGTGCAGTACGTTGTCGTAGTCCACCGTGCCAAGACCAGTTCCAAGCGATGGATTCGCTTCACCTAAATCACTGAAGCTGACGTTGTATTGAAAGAGGTTCGCATTGGCCGATATCAGGCCACACGCAGTTAGGATTGGGATGAGGGTATGTTTCATAATCTGTCTCTGATCTAGCTGTTCAGGTTTGGGCACTCAATACCGGCAATATTCGACACTACCTGCCGACACTCCCCTATGTGATGCACAACCGGCAGATTAGTTCCTAACTTTTTGACTTAATACGTTTAATAACGCCCCATGACAGGCGGGACAAAAACTCCAACTTCAGGGAAACCACAGCGCCAGACTGCGTTACGAGCCCACCCGCAAACTCCGCCATTGAGTCCGCCGCTTCTTTCCCTAGTATCTGCGGCTCTATGGCAAGTAGTCGTCGGCAATACCCGTTTCATCTGATCGAACCCAAGTGGCAGCAGACTTGGGAGCAACAACAGGCGTTCCGCGCCTTCAATCCCGGCGACTCCGTGCCGGAGGGGCATCCGTTTGGAATTCGCCACGGTCTTTCGGGGAAAGTGGCCGTAACGCAGTTACCGCAGAAGT
>JADLHS010000122.1 GCA_020848635.1 Limisphaerales bacterium | reverse complement strand
TGGCCGCAACAAGCTGCCAAGGACCAGCGGCTCTTCTCCAGCACCACGCTCACCAACTGGACGCAGTTCGGGGGGGTGACGTGGTTGAGCAGCGGGACGGTCTTCGCGGTTCTTACCAATCGCATGGCGCAGTCAAACCAGGAGTTTTATCGCGTGACGACCGATGACAAGGACACGGACGGCGACGGGGTGAAGGATTGGGCTGAAGCCGTGCTGGGCAGCGATCCGCTTCGCGCAAACAGCCTGCACGCTGCCATGCCGATCATCAACAGCACCGGCGCGGTTACGGGTTCTGTTTTCGGCGACTATGCTGCGTTCGTTGAGCAGATGCGCGGGGGGCCGTCCGGCGGCGCCACCGGGGGTGTGACGCGGGCGCAGGCGGCGCGTCTGCTGCAGCAAGCCACATTTGGCCCGACGTGGCGCGAGCTGGATCGCGTGCAGCAACTCGGTTTCGCCGCGTGGGTTGACGATCAGATCACGACCCAGCCTGCCACGCTGCATCGGGAATACCTTGAGCAGGTTTATGCCGACTTCAACGGTTCGCGCACCGACCTCACCTATTCGTTCAACGACATGGATCAGTTCATCAATGGTAACAATGCCACGACCCCGTTTGCGCGTGCGGCGATTGCCGGGCCGGATCAATTGCGGCAGCGCGTGGCCTTTGCGTTGAGCCAGATTTGTGTCGCCTCGCGGCGTGATGCCAACCTGGAGAATCGTCCGCTTGGCATGGCGGATTTTTACGACATCTTCGTCCGGAATGCATTCGGCAACTATGGCGACGTGCTGCGCGAAGTCACGTTGCATCCGGTGATGGGCCGTTACCTCAGCCACGTCGGCAATCAAAAGGCACGCCCGGAGATCAATCAGTACCCGGATGAAAACTATGCGCGCGAAGTGCAGCAGCTCTTCAGCATCGGCTTGTGGGAGTTGCACCCTGACGGCACGCGAAAACTCGACAGCTTTGGCCGGCCGATTCCAACTTATGGTAACGCACAGATCACCGAGTTCGCGCGCGTGTTCACGGGCCTGTGGTTCGGGGGCCAGGCGTGGGGCAACGGTGGCTGGACGGACGACGACAGTTCTGTGCCGATGCAGATGTGGGCGGAGAAGCACGATTTTGGCGCAAAAACTTTGTTAAACGGATTCACGATTCCCGCCCGCGTGGCGACCGTGGAGAATGGCCTGCGCGACGTGGACGATGCGCTGCGAAACCTGTTCGGGCATCCGAACACCGGGCCGTTCATCGGTAAACAATTGATTCAATTCCTCGTCACCAGCAATCCGTCGTCAAATTATGTCGCGCGCATCGCGGCCACGTTTGCCAACAACGGGTCGGGCCACCGCGGCGATCTCGCGGCGGTGGTAACAGCCATCCTGCTCGATGCGGAGGCGCGCGATATGCGATGGTCACAAGGGGCGCCAGAGTTCGGCCGCTTGAAGGAGCCCGTGTATCGCGCCATGGCGATTGCCCGGGCGGGGAATCTCGCCCGCCACCCAAATCTGCTCTGGTGGACGTGGGGCGAGTTTTATGCGGCCGCATTCCAGGAACCAACGTACTCCCCGAGTGTGTTCAACTTTTTCCGGCCGAACTATCAGCCACCCGGATTGCTGACCGCCAACGGTCTCCTCGGCCCGGCGTTTCAGATCACAGACAGCTATTCGAGCATCTCCTTCCCGAACAAGCTCTGGGAGATCACCCAAACGGGGCTGACGCATTATGGTGATTACGGCTTTGCCCCCGACTACGCCGAACTCGTGTCGCTGGCCGGCGACGCGGGTGCGCTGGCGGATCAGGTCAATCTGCTGTTCTGCGGGGGGGCGATGTCGGCGGCCACACGCGATAAAATTCTCAACGGAATAAATCAGATTGCGTCCTACGATCGCCTGGCGCGCGCGCGGCTCGCGGTCTATCTCGGCGCGACCTGTCCCGAAGGAGCGGTGCAAAGATGAGAACGGAGTCCGACCCCTATTTTTTGTTATGAGCAATCCCATCTCCCGTCGCGGCTTTATCCGCCAGTTGAATTGCGCTGCCGTTGGTTCGTCGGCGATGCTCAACACGCTGCTCAATCTGAAGCTGGCCAACAGCGTTGCGGGCCAGGGCGGGCCGCTCGATAACAGCAAGGCGCTGGTTTGCATTTTTCTCAGCGGTGGCATGGACTCATTCAACGTGCTGGTGCCGTGGGAGCCGTCGGCCTACGATACTTATTCGGTCACCCGCGGCGCCTTTGGCACGGACGGGGGCCTCGCGTTGGATCGCAATGCCCTGCGTCAGCTCTCCGCGCCGTCGGCCAACTACGGGCTGCATCCTGCCTGTGCGAATTTGCAGGCGATGGCCAACGGTACGGGGGCCTTTGCCGGCAAGCGGCGACTGGCTTTCGTGTCCAACGTCGGCACGCTTGTGCAGCCGGTGACCAAGGCGGAGTTCACCGCGTGGGAGAACGGACAAAACGCCGCCTTGCCTGTGCCCAAGGCCCTGTTTTCGCACAGCGACCAGATCGAGCAATGGCAGACCGCCGTGCCGCAGGGCATGGCCCAATTGAGCGGCTGGGCCGGGCGGTGCGCGGACATCCTGCACAGTTATTACAACACCGGGGCGAACTCGATGAGTATTTCGCTCGGCGGCAACAATGTCTTTCAGGTTGGTAATTCCACGCACCAGTTTGTTGTGACGCCGGCGGGCGCGCTGTCGTTCGAAGGCGACACTGGCGGGGTGACCAACAACCCGCTGCAGTTCAAGAACGCTGCGCTGCGCAACACCCTCGATCAGCATTACACCAATTTGCTCACGGAAGGCTTTGCCCAACTCACCAAGCAAAGCGACGCTGCGCAACGGCTGTTCCAGACACAGTTCGATTCGGCCAACGCGCAACTCGGCGGCGCGGTGGACGCGCTGTTCCCTGCCGCAAATTATCTTGCCACCACGCTCAAGGCCGTCGTGAAGACGATTAAGATTCGCAACCAATTAGGGCTGAAACGGCAGACATTCTTTGTGCAATACGGCGGCTGGGATCATCACGGCGAACTGCTCAATACCCAGGCGGGCATGCTCGCGACGCTCGACACTGCCCTGGGCGCCTATCAACAAGCGCTGGAAATGCTCGGCCTCCAAAACGACGTGGTTTCGTTTACCGCCTCGGACTTCAGCCGCACCCTCCGCTCGAACGGGCGCGGCACGGATCACGCCTGGGGCGCGAATGCGATGGTGTTGGGTGGCAAGGTGGACGGCGGGAAGATTTTTGGCACGTATCCCAATCTTGCGTTGGATGGCCCGGACGACGTAGGGCGGGGCGGGCGATTGCTGCCGAGTACCTCGGCGGACGCCTACTTTGCCGAGTTGCTGCGTTGGTTCGGTGTTTCGACCGGAAACCTGAGCTACGTGCTGCCGAACATTGCCAACTTCCCAACCCCCCTTGGTTTCGTCCTGCCTTGAAGCGCTTCGGATTCATCGCGTTGGTTGCGTTGCTCGCAGCGTGCCTCTGGCTGGGTCGTTCGGTTTACCTGAAATTCTTGGAGTCACGGGGTGATCGGTCACGCGCCAGCGAAGCGGTGGCGGCGGATGTTATCGTTACCACCGTTTCCACCCCAACTGCTGTTCCGGCCGGCGGCGTTGCTCCATTACTGGGAGAAACCATCCTGCGCGACTACGGCAACCCCAATCTCCCGCCGGAGAACGACCTCACCTTGATGTCGCGTTTGCTGGCGAACTCGCTGCTCTTGCTGAAGTCCGCCGGGAACCGTCCGTTGAGTGCGAACGAAGATTGGGCGGTCCTGCTGCGGGGCCGGAATGCGGCGCACGAGCGGTTTCTGCCCGACCATCACAGGGCCATGAGCGTTGACGGGAAGCTGGTTGATCGTTGGGGCACGCCGCTGTTTTTCCACGCCCTGGGCGCCGGCCGGTTTGAAATCCGTTCGGGTGGTCCCGATCGAAAACTATGGACGGCGGATGATCTTCACCGAAATGCCGACGGCGCTTTCCGCCGCGGCGCGAACTTGAACCCGGCAAGTCTGTTGCCCAACACCTACTGACCCGCGACGCCCTTCAAATAGGCGAAAATCAGGGTCGGCAAATCGTTGCTATAGCCGCCCTCGAGCAGGTTGAACAGGGGCACGCCGAACTGGCGCAACTCCGCGCCCAACCAGTGAAAATCCTCCGCTTCCAGCGAGCCTTGCGCCAGTGGATCGCGCGCGTACCCATCAAAGCCGGCGGAGACGGCGATCAGTTCCGGCTGGAACGCCCGCAAATCGGCTAGGGCGCGGGCCAGTCGCTCGCGATACTCCTTACGCGGCGTGTGCGGGGCGACGGGATAGTTGAAACAATTGTCACCGACATTCGCCGCGCCGGTGCCGGGGTAGCAGGGATGTTCGTGGATGGAAAAAAACGCCGTGTCCGGCTGGTTCAACAAAATATCCTCCGTGCCGTTGCCGTGGTGAACGTCAAAATCGAAAACGGCGATGCGCTTCGTGCCGGTGGCCCGGGCGTGCAGCGCGGCGATGGCGACGTTGTTCAAGTAGCAAAAGCCCATGATTTCGTTTCGCGTGGCGTGATGACCCGGCGGGCGCATCAGGCTGAAAACGGTTTCGCCGCGCCGGGCACATTCGAGTGCGCGCAGTGCGGCGCCGGCCGAGTTGCGGGCGAGGCTCTCAATGTCCGGAAAGTACGGCGTGTCGGCGTCAAAATCGCGCGGAATGCGGAGGCGGGCAATGTATTCGGGCGTGTGCGCACGAAGAATCGTTTCGTCGCTGGCCGGCGTGGGCCCGGTCCAAGTCAGCGGGAGTTCGGTTTGGTCGTACAGCAGTTCCTGGGTCAGGGTTACGCGCGACGGCCGTTCGGGATGTCCCGGGCGGCGGTAGCTGGTGCAGCTCTTGTCCGTGATGATGATCACACGCCAGATTCAACCATGCTCGGCGGACGGGGTCACGAATTACTTGTCTGCCGATCCGGTCTTGCGCGATTTGAATTTTCCTTTTCTCCGCCCGTCAGTAAAGTGGCCGAAGCTGGAATTGTCGTAACCATGAAAATCAAAATCGCCCCCGTCGCGCTGCTGGCCATGTTGGTTGCCTCCGCCCCATCCCGCGCCTGGGCTTGGGACTACGAAGGCCACCGGATCGTGAACCAGTTGGCGCTCGCAGCGCTGCCGACCAATTTCCCGGCCTTTGTGAAGACGCCGGCCGCACGCGAACGCATCGCGTTCCTCGGCGGCGAACCCGACCGCTGGCGCAACATCGCGGACGACCCGTCGCTTTCGCACTACAGCGGCCCGGACCACTATCTGGATTTGGAGGAACTGGCCGACTACGGTCTGACGCCCGAAACCGCGCCGCATTTGCGGTACGACCTGGTCGCCCGGTTGGCCCTTGGCCGTGCTGCTCATCCAGAGCGCTTCGCCCCGATTGATCCGTTGAAGAACAAGGACCACACGCGCGAATTGATCGGTTTCGCGCCGTGGGCGATTACGGAGTATTGTGGCAAGCTGCGGTCGGCCTTTTCGTATTTGAAGGCATTTCAGGATTACGGCGGTACCCCGGCGGAAATTGCCAATGCTCAGGCCAACATCATCTACCTCATGGGGGTGATGGGCCACATCGTGGGCGATTGCGCGCAGCCGCTGCACGTGACCAAGCATCATCACGGCTGGATGGGCGACAATCCGATGGGCTACACGACAAATGCCAGTTTCCACGGGTGGATTGACGGTGGTTTTTTCAAAAAGACCGGCGGCATCAACCTCGGCGCATTGGTAGGGAAAATCCGCCCGGCGATCATTGTGGGTGATCCCTTGAAACCGGAGCATTTGTTCCGGCAGGTGATGGCGTATCTCGGCAGGACTTATCAACAACTCGAACCGCTCTACCAGTTGGAGAAGGAGAAGAAACTCACGCCGGAGAATGAGCAGGCGAGCGAAGGTCGGGCGTTGCTCAACGGGCAACTCGTGAACGGCGGCCAGATGCTGGGCGATCTGTGGTTTTCGGCCTGGCAACAGGCCACCGAGGATAAATATCTCATCCGCCAACTGACTGAGCGCAAGGTGGCCAACGCTGGGAAGTGAGCGATCCCGTTCGTGGAAGGAACATGACCAACACCCTCGCCATCCGGCTCGCAGCGCTGATGGGCTTCCTGGCCGTGACGCTGGGAGCATTCGGCGCGCACGGCTTGAAAGATCTTCTCGCCCAAAATCACACCACCGCCATTTGGGACAAGGCGGTATTCTATCACTTCATTCACACGGTCATGCTGTTTCTGCTGGCGCAGCGCCGTCCGATGCCCAGCGGGCCGTGGCTGAGTCTCTTCGTGGGCATCCTGATTTTCTCCGGCTCGCTCTACCTGCTCGCGGTGACGAATGTGAAATGGCTGGGCGCGATTACGCCGGTTGGCGGGCTGAGTTTTCTGGTGGGGTGGGCGTGGCTCTTTCTGCGGGCACGGAAACTGACGGAGTAGCTAAGCCGTGTGGCGGTGGGGCCGTTCGTACTCTTAATCTTCATCGAAATCTTAAACTCCCGGTCTGGCTCAAGGCGGCCTGGCTGCAAAAGAAGATCACGAGTAAAATCAAGACCAGCCACAACCCAATCGCTGCTACCAGGGGCCGAGGGGCCGCCCAGTTGCGGAAATCACGTTGCCAGCCCTCGCGGTGTCCGCTATACCGACGTCATGCAACCAACCCGGCCAAGACGGCGCCGCCTGGCGACCCGATTCTGTGCCGGAGGTTTTTCACTCATCGAACTGCTGATCGTGCTGGCGATCATTCTGGTCTTGTACGCGATGTATTTCGGTTTCGGCTCCCGGCAAAACCAGAAGCAGCAAAAGAAACTGTGTGCCACCAATCTTCAGAAAATCGGCGTGGCGCTGCAGATCTACGCCAATGACAACGCCGACCATTACCCCCTCGTTCCGGACGCGCGCACGGCAGAGGAGGCGTTGGCTGGATTAGTGCCGCATTATGCCGCGGACACGGCGATCTTCATTTGTCCGGGCAGCAAGGATTCGCCTTTGCCGCCGGGTGAACCGCTGACAAAGGGGCAGATCAGTTATGCCTACTACATGGGCCGAGATCGGACCAAGCTCCCGGAAGTGCTGCTCAGTGACCGGCAGGTCAACACCCTGGCCAAGGTTGCGGGGCAGAATGCTTTTTCCCCCACGGGCAAGGCGCCCGGCAACAACCATTACAAGTACGGCGGGAATTTCCTCGTTGGCGATGGTAGCGTGCAGGGATCGCCGGCGGTGCTGGCGTTTCCGTTGCCACTCGTAACCAATGTGGTGCTGTTGAATCCGAAACCTTAGGGGCCGATGAAAATCCAATGTGATTGCGGTGCGAAATACGCCTTCGATGTTACTCCCGAAATGGTCCGGCAACCGGTGAAGTTCGTTTGTCCGGGCTGCGGCCGGGATTCGTCCGAGCGGGTGAATGCACTGATTCGGCAGCAATTTAATCCGCCAGCCGGATCGGAGACCAGTGCGCCCCCGGCCCTTGCTGTCGTACCAACGCCACAGATTGGGGCAGAGACCGTGTCGGCTCCCCTTCTGCCTGCGACGGCTGTCCCGCGTGTCCGCCTGAGTCACGGCGGGCACGGGGCCGCCGCCGCTGAAATGCCGGATGCAAAGGACACGCGATTCTGTGCCAAGCACCCGCAAACGCGCGTGACCAGCAAGTGCTGCGTTTGCGAGAAACCGATATGCCCGAAATGCATGGAATTATTCGGCTACGTGTGTTCACCCCATTGTCAGGAGAAAGCGGATTTGCAGGGCATCGAGATTCCCGTGTATGCCGGACGGAAATCCCTGGTCGAGCGCAGGCATTGGGGCAAGATCGGCTTGCTGCTGAAACTGATAGCCTTCGTGATCGTTGTCTTCATTGGGGTCTGGATTTGGTTTGAGTGGTACGGGTCGCGGCCCCATACGGCGTTCGCGGTTCGCTTCGAAAACGAACCGGCGATGTCCGGGATGAGTGCGGTGTGCGGGGCGGGCCAACTCGTCTTCATCCACGGCGACAAGCTGGCCCGCTACGATCTCAAAACGAAGCAGGAAGTCTGGTCCCGATCCCTCGTGGACAAGCAGCAAATGGTGGACGCCGCTGCCCGTGAACTGAAGGAAATGCAGGCGGCGGCGCAACGAGGTGAGAGCTTGTTTAAGATCCCGCAACTCGAGGAATTGATTCAGGACCTGACCCGCGCAGCGGAGCGGGCGTTGGATTTGCATGTTCGCGGCCGAAATATATGGGTCGCGGCGGACGGCAGGCTTGTGCGATACGATTGGGATTCCGGCGAGCCCCGGCAGGAGGTTGCCATAGTCGGCGATTTCGCGCGCGGTAAGACGCACGGGGAAGAAATCGAGTGGCGCGCCGTGGACGGCGAAGGGCAACTGACCATCACTCGCTTCAATCTCACGTCCGGTCAGGCCCGGACGAACATCATCGGGGAACCGCCTATTCCCACTATTGCCGAAACGACCGCGATCGGAGCAAAAGCGCTTGTGGGCAAAACCAACCCCACGCCGGTAGCGAAGCCATCCGTCGCTCGGAAAGTCCCCATGGAGGCGAACAAAAAACTCGACCCGCAAAAACTCGCCGCGCAATTGGCGGATGCCCCGTACGC
>JADLHS010000121.1 GCA_020848635.1 Limisphaerales bacterium | reverse complement strand
TGTGGGTTGAAGATGTCGCCGAAGAGCGGATCCTCGGTTGTGAAGCGCCCATTCGCGGGATCATAGTAGCGCGCCCGCAAGTAATACTGCTGTTGCTGCGCGTCGAAGGATTCGCCGCCGTACAGGTGCGACGTGAGCGCGGGGCTTTCTGGTGTGGGCGAGCCTCCCAGCATCAAGCCATAGGCGTCGTAACTGTAACATGCCTGAACCGTGCCCGCAGCGCTGGCGATTTGCCGTGTGGAACGATGACCGTCGGCGAGCAGGAACTGCGTGGCGGCCGGATCGGTGCTGGAGCTTTGGGCGAGCACCTCCAGTCCATGCGTGTACGAACGCGTGGGGGCGGCACCGACCGCGGGCAATTCTTCCAATACCTGCTCCAGGCTGTTGGGGCTGAAAACATCCAGAACGAAGAGAGTGTCCTGGAAACCGGTCAGCGCATCGTCGCTAAATGTCTGCCGCTGCTGGCCCACCCGGATGCCTTCGTCCGTGTAAACGTAGCGCATCGTGGTGACGTTGGTGTGACCGCCTTGCACCACGCTGTTCGTCGAAACGGCGAGGTGCTGCTGAAAGTCGTAGCCGTAGGTCACCGTCTCCGGTTTCGGACCGGTCACGGTTTTCTGGATGACCGCGCCGTTGCCGTCGTAATCGTAGGTGGTCACGGATCCGTTTAGTCCCCAGGTATCCGTGTCCAAGGAGGCGAACAAATCGGCTTCGGCGGCGGCGGCCCGCCAATCCATCGGCAGAATGACCATCGCCACCACCAGGTAACTAGTGACCGAAGCCGTCCAGAAAGAATGACGCGGATCGAGATGCAGTTTCCAGGACCGGGCGCGACGCCAATTCCGCCACGGGACCAGGAGCAAGGGCAACAACATGAAGGAGAGGCCCAGCGCATAGGGCACGGCCCGGACGGCATAATAAGACCAAGCCGAAGGCGGTGGCCGGAAGGCGATTTGAGCCACTCCCTTGGCGTCGAATGAGCGGGTGGGAATCTGCACGCCGGCCGTACGGGCGGCCGCCACCGAGTTGCTCTCCGACAGCAGACGGTTGTTCACGTCGTAGGCGTAGGTGGTTCGCAACACCTTGCCGCCGACGGTCACGGTACGCGACAGGCGATTACCCACCAGGTCGTACTCGTAACCCGTCTTGTAACCGCCGCTGCCGCCGGTGGCGGTGGCCACCTCATTGGTCACGCGTCCAAGCGCGTCGTAGGCGTAGGTGAATTGGTTCGTGTAGCGCACGCCCGCCGAATCGAGCAGCACTTCGGTGGCGCTGGAGCGCGTGCCGTTGGCGCGGTAGGCGTAAGTAAAGCCGGAAAGGACATTCGACGCCGCGTCGTGATTCACCAATTGGACCAGCCGGTCGCGATTGTCGTAGGTGTAGGTGGTGGTGACGCCGTTCGGACGCCGGACGGCGGAACGCATTCCGGCCACGTTGTATTCATAGGTGGTCGTCTCGGGTTGCGCCAGCGCCTGACCCTGGCGCTTGACGACGGTGACGCTCGTCAGCCGCCCGGCACTGTCGAAGCCATAACGATTCTCCGTGTTGGCCGTGCGGACCGCGGAGAATTCTCCGGTGACCGGATCAAAATCATAGTTCACTTCTCCCTCCGGCGACTGGATGCGCACTGGGCGACCGCCTTCGTCGTACGAGTAAGAAGTGGTTCCGCGGGTGTCCACTACTTGCGTCCGCCGCCCGTTGGCATCGTAAGCGTACTGCACGCGTTGCGTGGCGCTGTGGGCCGCGAGATCGTAAAGGAGCTTGTCGCTGATTCGTCCGGCGGCGTCGTAAACAATCTCGGTGGTCACGCCGTTAAAGTCCGTGGTGGTGCGAACGCGTTCCTGGCCATCATAACTCATTAGGGATTGCTGACCGCCCGGCAAGGTATGCGAGGTTTGCAGGGCGTTGTCGTTATAGCCAAAACGATTCGTCCGGCCCAATGGATCGGCGACGGTATCCACATGCCCGAAATCGTTGTAATTGAAAACGTAGCGCGGCTGGACGACCTGCCCGCCCTGCAAGGGATCGGGAACTGGCGGAAGGGTGACGGCGGTCGCGTGCCCGAACGCATCGTACTCGAATGAGCGCGAAAGTCCCAGCGCGTCAACTTGGTTCGTCTTCTGGCCGAGCGGCGAATAAGCGACGCGCTCAGAGGTGCCGTCGGCGAAGATTGTCCGGGTCCGGCGCCGCGCCGGGTCGTAGAAGAACCGGGTTTCGCGGTTCAGCGGGTCGCGAACTGTCACGAGATTGCCGAGCGCGTCGTACTCGAATTCGGCCCGGTTGGTCGTGCCGCCCTGGAACTGAACCACGGCCGTGCGACGACCCGCGGCATCGTATTCCATGCTCATTCCGCGTCCATCGGAACTAAGCACCCCAATCGGGCGGCTGGCGGCGTCATAATTCGTTTCCACGAAAGAGATGACAGGGCCAGACCCCGCGAAGACCGTGCTCAAAAGGTTTTGTTGCGTGACCACGTTCACCACCACGTCGGCGATGCGCTCCACGCGGACCGGCCGGCTGAGGGCATCGTAAATGACCCGGGTGCCGTCCGGTTGGCTGCCGACGGGGGCGCGATCCGTGATGAGGATCAGCCGGTTATTGGCATCGAAAACGTTGCGCACCACCGAACCGTCCGCGAAGTCGGTCCCGAGGATCCGGCCACTGGCGTTGTAAAGGATGGTGGAGCGCTGACCGCTGGGGTCGGTGAAGGCGACGCGGCGACCGACGGCGTCGTATTCGTAAGATCGCGTGCGCCCATCCGGCAGCGTGTCACTGAGTTTGTTGCCGGCGGCGTCGTAGGAGTGCAGCACGACCGCTTCGGTGGGCGAGTTGGTGCCGCTGAAACCGCGCCAGACGGCGGCATTCCGCGTCACATTGCCCGAGGCGTCGTAACCGGCGCTTTCCACGAGGCCCAGATAATTGCTGCTGCTGACAAACCGGCCCTTGGAATCGAACGTGGCTTCGGCAACTTTCTGTCCCAGCGCATTGACCACGCTCGAGGGATTGCCGTTCGCATCGTATTCGATGGAAGTGGTATTGCCCGCTGCGTCGCGGGCAGAGGAGATCTTGCCAGCGGCGTTGAAGGTCTGGACGCTGACCCGTCCCAGCGCGTCGGTGATGCGGAATTGATTCGAGGACATCGCATACGAGGTCGCGTTGCCGAGCGGATCCGTGACCGCCGTCAACGCCCCGTTGGCGTCGAAGGTGAAGGTCCGGCGATGCCCCAGCGGATCAGTAATCGAGGTGATTTGATTGAGCTGATTGTAGGTGAATCGCGTGGTGCCGCCCAAGGCGTCGGTATTGGCCAGCACGTTGCCCCGATCATCGTAAGTGAAGACAGTCGGATTGCCGAGCGCGTCAAAAACCGTGGTGGTCCGGCTGCTGAGATTGAAATCCAATGTACGCTTGTTACCGTAGGCGTCGTAGGTGGCGACCAACCGGCCCTGAAGGTCGTACTCGAACCGCATGAGCGAGACGCCTTTCGAGTCTTTTACTTCCGTGATGAAATGCGGGAAGCGGGAATGTTCGTAGAGATAAGTGGTGGTGGTGTAAACCGGATTCGCTGGATCGCCCTGGTTCTGCAATTTGCGAGCGTGGATCAGGTTGCCGGCCGCATCGTAATCGTAGGCCATCGAGGCTGGCCCGACCGGCACGCCGTTGGAGTCCAGGTTTTCCGGCGCGTAAACCGCGTTGATGCGCTTCTCGGCGTTGCGCTGGAAGAGAATGGATTTCACCCGCTCATTGACCTGGTTGTATTGCTCGATGTTCTTGAGCACACCGTTCTCCTGGACGAACTCGGTGCGGTCTCCCGTGGGCTGGATGATGCGTGTGAGGTGAGCGTCGCCATAGGCATGGACATAATTACCCAGACCCTCACCCGTTCCCGCGATGAAATGGTCGCCCAGATCCTTGCGGTCAACCCGGTACTGGGTGCCGTCTTGTAAGGTCAGGATGAAACCGGGGAAGTCGAAATTCTCGAAACCCACCTCCAGCCCGGCGGCTTCCCAATAGATCGGCAAACTGAACAACTTAATCGCGGTGGCCGAACCGATGGGCGCCAAGGTGGCGCCGACCCCTGGCGGCGGCGTCCACGCCGCGCGCAACCTGAACAAACCGCCCGGATTGAGCGAGTACCTGAACGTCACGCGCTGACCGCTGTCCGGCATGGTCAGGGTCACGTCGCGGCCGCCGCCGGTGCGCAGGCTGAAGAACTCCCCGAACAGATCCTGTTCCTGGACGCGCTGTTCATTGATCGAAAGGCCGATGTCCGTTACCGCGTAAGTCCAGGAGTACCCGAAATCGCCCGCCTCGGGATTAAGCGAATCGTAGCTGCGGATGATCTGCAATCCCACTCCGCCAATGGGGAACACGACATCCTGCTGCGCAAACGTTACCTGCCCGAGCTTGAGCGCAGAGTCCAGCGCCAGGGATGCCGTGGTCGTGGTGGTCAGGTTCCCCCCATGCACTTCGAGCATTAACGTGTAAGCCCCGTTGCGAACCATCGTGAAGTCGAGCGTGCCGAGGCTGCCGCCCGCGGCGACGCGGCCCTCGTGCTGGCCGGCGGCGTTGACGGGTGGCGGAGTGAGGTTCGCAATCTGATTGCCGGTCGCCGGATCGTAAAGCACGATGCGATACGCAACGGCGTCAATCGCATCCGGGTCCGTCGCCGTGCCTTTCAACTCGAATGTGCCCGTATTGATCACGGTCGTATCCGTGTCCGAAAGATTGGCCAGCGCCGCCACGGGCGGATTGTCGGCGGCGCGCACGGTAAACTGGGCCGAGGCGAACCCAGATCGGCCGCTCGGATCCGTCGCTAGAAAAGTGATGCGTTCGGAGGTGAGAATTCCGCCCGCATAGCTGATCGTCGCCGCACGGTTCGTGTCAATCGTCATGGTCAGTTTGTTGGTGCCGGTGACGGTCCAAGTCAGTGAGCTTTTCGGATCGTTGGGATCAAGGACGTAGAGGTCGAGCGGGATGGTCGCGAAGGCGGCGGGATTTACCACGATCTGGTCGGGAATGGGTTGCACCACCGGCCCATCCTGGCCCGGAGTAAACACGACGACGTTGAACGCCTGGGTGGAAGCCGCTCCCCGACTGTCGGTGGCAGTGACGCTCACCGGGTTGCCGCCCAACTGGCCTGCGGTCGGGTTCCAACTGATCAATCCACTGGCGGCGTTAATTGACATCCCCGCAGGCTTTTGCGTTAGCGCGTAAGTGATGCTGTCATTGTTCGGATCGGTCGCATCCGCGTCGTAGCTGTAATTGGTGCCCGGACTCGCGGTCTGGACCGGGGCGGATGTAAATTGCGGCGGCAGGTTCTGGAAGGGAACAATCGTCACCGACCAATTCTGGAAGACCCCGGCACCCCGGGCGTCAAAAACATTCACCTGAACGAAATACGATCCCGGGGTGGTGGGAGTCCACTGGATCAGCCCGGTATTAGTGTTGATGGCCATACCCACCGGGAACTGCGCGAGGCTGTATTTGAGCAGGTCGCCATCTTCATCGGTGGCCTGCACGGCGTAGGTGTAAAGCACGTTCGACATGCCCTGGAACGACGGCCTCGAGGTAATGACGGGATAATGATTGGCGTTCGTATCCACGGCGGTTACCACCAAAGTCTCCAGATTGGTGCTGTCCTGCACGCCATCGTTCACGACCAGCTTGATCGTGTATTTGCCGGCCAGGTCCGGTTGGAACCACGGCTGAACGCCGGTGGCATTCGTCACCTGCACCTGGCTGCCGATGGGAATTGAAAGCATGGCCCAGCGATACGTGAGCGGTTTGCTTTCGGGATCGTGCGAATCGCGCCCGTTCAGGACCGCATAGTCACCCACATAAACCGTGACATCCGGGCCGGCATCGGCGATGGGCGGTTCGTTTGCCGTCAGGTCGGCTTCCGCACTGAAGCGGTTGTTGGCTTCGGTAATTTCCGCGTACAGCCCGGTGCCGTTTCCTAGATCGTCGGCCACGACAAAGACGGTGTGATTGGCAATCGTCGGCGTTGGCCACGTCACGCTGACATCCTCAAACTGTCCCGGGTGCAGAATGGCGCTGGAATGCGCGGTGGCGATAAGCGTGCCGCCCGCTTGCGGGACGCCGTCGTAGAATGAGACCGGAACATTCGCGGGAACATTGACGAAGCCCGAGTTGCCCAGGCGGGCGGTGAGGACCGCATTGGTCGGCAGGGAGGAACGATTCACCTGCAATGAAGACGCACTAAGATCGAGCACCGGCGGCACGTTCGTGTTCACATCGAAGCCCGAGCGTTTAAGATTGTTGTTCTCGTCGTATTCCGGCACGACGCCTTCGCTGTCCACGAAAGCGGAAAGCGGGGCGTCTTTGAACAAGGCCTCGCCGTGCAGAGCCATTTCCAGAATCCCAACGGAACCTTTGGCCAGGCCAGCAGGAATGATCCCGCGCGCCACCACGCGGTCGGCGTTCGTCGAGTAAAGCCCGTCAAAATCCGCGTCCACAAAGACGGAAACGGTGAACGGAATCGGCACCGGGTCGTTCCCATTATTCTGCACCAACACCTTGATGGTGCCGGAGAGGGCGAGCGTGACGCTGTCCACCGTGACGTTCGTCATCACAATGCCAGTCGGTTCCAGATCCACTTCGGGGCCCGTCGGGGTGGTCACAACGATATTGAAAGACTGATCCGTCGCGGCGCCGCCGGCGTCCGTGGCCCGCAACACCACGGCTTTGGGACCGAGGTTATTAGTGCCGGGCAACCAGTCGAGTGCGCCGGTGGCGGCATCGCAGGACATGGTGGCCGGACCTTGTGGCAGCGTGAAGGTCACGGCATCGCCGTTAAGGTCGGTGACCGTTGGCGTGTAGGCATAATTATGCCCGGCTTTGACCAGCAGCGGGGGCGTGGAGGTGAAGGTTGGCGGCGCATTCAAGGCGTGGATCACCCGCGTGGCGGTGGCGATCCCGCCGTGGCTGTCAGTGACTTTGAGCGTCACGGTGAAGTCGTTGATTTGTTGGAAGACGTGGGTGACGAGGGATCCGGTCGTCTTGCTGCGATCGCCAAAATCCCATTCGTAAGTCATCGCATCGCCTTCGGGATCGGTCGTGCCGGTGGCGTCAAACGTGACGGTTGTGCCCGAGAACGGCGAATCATTGGAAACCGCCAGCGCAATCACCGGCACCTGATTGGCCGCGCCGACGTTCACATCGAAGTCGTAATTGCCTTCGCCGCCGCGATTGTCCGCCACATTCAAACGACCCAGGTAGTGACCCGGCGCAGCGTAGGTGTGGCCCACGGTCACCACCTCATTGGCGTTGGTCTTTCCGTCGCCCCAAATCCAATTGAACGTCAGCGGGTCGCCATCGAGATCGTAGGATGCGGCCCCATCAAGCGTGAGCGTTTCGCCCAGACGCAGATTGAAGTGCGGCCCATTCGCGAGGTTGACCACCGGGGCACGGTTGGGTCGGGCAATCTGCGCGTGGGTCTTGGCCGAAGCCGTGCCGCCATAGCCATCGTTCACGAATAGCGTGACGAGATAATCGCCCAGAGCGTTATAGACGTGGGCCGGGTTCGGATTCGTGGACGACTGGCCATCGCCAAAATTCCAGAAGTAGCGCAAGGGATCGCTGTCGGGATCACTTGAGCCAGTGGACGAGAAGTTGATGGCGACGCCGGTCAACGCGGCATAGGGGCCATTGACCACCGCGACCGGCGGGTGATTTGAGGCCGGGAACACGAACAACGTAAAGCTTAAGACATCGCGCCCGGCGGCATTGGTGGCTTCGAACGACAGCAGATGACTGCCGATTTCAGCCTGGGTGGGAAGGTAATTAATGAGGCCGTTGGTTGGGTTGACCGTCAGGCTGCCGGGTCCGGTGAGCAGGTTGAAACGGATGGCATCATTTTCCGGATCTTTGGCGTCCAGTTTCTCGCCATAGAGCTGACCGACCTGCGCCAAGCGTAACGGGGTTGACAGGAATACGGGCGGATGATCCTCGAGTCCGCGTTGGCGGGAGACGATGAATTTCGGGTCGGAGATGCCTAGCGGGCTGGCCTGGTTGTTGTTGTAGGCGAAGATGCGGTAGTAATACTCGACGTTGTATTGGACGTTTGTGTCGAGGAAGGTGGCGTAGCTGCTGGCGGTGCGGCCAACCTCGGCGAAGCCGCGGTCCGGGCCGAGCGCACTCCGTTGCACGACCGAATAATCCCCAGCCTTCGTCCATGTCAGTTGGATCTTGTTCCCTTTCGGCCGGGCCGAGAGGGTCGCAATGACGCGATCGTAAACGAAAACCGACGTGAACGCATCGGCCGTCAAATCGGCCAGCCCAAAAGTCGGATAAACAATCGAGTTGGCATTCTTGACCCGCAAGCCGAGGGAGCGCTGGCCAGGCGTCGCGTAACCGTTTGTGATGACCGCGTGCGGGCCGCTCACGCCGTCGTTGAAATCGAGCGGATTTTCAAAATCCGTTTCCCAGTCCCACGATTGGATGAAATTGCCGTTCGCAGCGTCCACCGTAAAGGAACCGGAGCCGTCGAGATGCACGTCCTGCCCTACGCAGGCAACATAGAGGCCGCCCGCGTCAGCGCTGGGCGGGAAGGGCGGGACGGTGGTGCGCACGACGACCGAGGCGGCGTCACTCAGAAACGGAGTGGCATTGTCGCGAACCTGAAGCGAGACGACGTTCGTACCGAGCGCGCCGTAAAAATTGGTGACAATGGAGCCAACGGCATCCGGGTGATCGAAATCAATCCCGTTGGACGAATCAAAATCCCAACGATACTCCACGACCTTGTAGGCAGGATGTTGGTGGTAGGAATTCCGTGCATCGAAGACCACGGGATAACCCACCGCCGAGGGGTTGGGTTGAGTATTAATCACGGCCACCGGACCGCGCTGGAAGAGCGAACTTGATAGGATGATGGTGGACCAAGCGGTGGCTTCTTGAATGTCGTTATCATAGCCGCGGCCCGATCCAAGCCACGTCCCGTCCAAACGCTGGCGATCAATCGTCGTCCGCGCCAGCCCGTTGATCGGGTCGCGGAACCAATCCTTTCCATTTAGGGCGAGGTTGTGGACGGGGGGATTCGCCGAGCGGAGCGCCTTGGCGATGGCGTAATTCGCATAAACGTTGTTCACGCTCATGATCGAATTCCAATTGTTCGCCAGATAGTTCTCCCCGTGGAGCCACAGCGCGTTCGTGGAGGAAACGTCATCACAGGCCAGTTGGACCATGCCGGAAGGTGTGGTGGCTTCGCCATCGCCGGGGCCGGTATAGCCAAAACCCGAGCCGCCGGCGGAGTGCGCAACCCAAAGCAGGTTGTGCTCCTTGACCCAGTTCGGTGTTGCGATGCCCCAATACCTTTCGGCCGCCATGAATCCAATCGCCGCCCATTGTGAGACGGAATTGTCCCCGCAGTCCCCCGAATTCCAGCCATAACACCAGCCGCCGGAAACCGTCGGCCCATCACCCTGCCCCCACGCGTAAACATCCACCATGTCCTGCATCAGTTCGTGGAAGGTCCGGCCGACGACATTCGGGCCGCCCACGGCGGCCACCAATTCGGGCCGCCCCGCGGCGACAAAGGCATCCATCACCGGGCCCACTTCATAAGGCGGGCGGCCATCGGGCGAAGTGAGCCCAATGCCATTCTGATTGCCATCGGGGTCGCCATAGGGTTGCGGGCCGACACCAATCGTCGTCAGGCGGGAAAGCAGATAATTGACACCGCGTTGGACGGTTTCCACATAGGGATCCCGCGCGGCATCATCGGTCATGACGTGACCATTAATACCAAACGCCTGAACCGCTGAAGCCGTGACATTTATGTGGAAGGTATTCCAGGCGCTATAGGTCCAGTATCCCCCTTTGTTGTTGGCGTCCACGTCATAACGGGTCTGGATCTTGTGCAAGTACCACAGGCCTTCATCAATGGCCACTTTCATCTCCACGTCCAGGGTCTTGGGCCGAACGACAATCGGGTAGGTAGCGCTGATCACGGCGCCATTGGTGAGCAGGACTTGAACAACCGGATAATAGGGCGTGCCGTCTGAACCAGTATAGGCATGGCTGGCCTCCAAGTTGTAAAGTTCGGCGGAATTGGTCATCTGATTGGTCACCGCCCCGGAGCCATCCCCGTAGTTCCAGACGTAGGTAAACGGCACTGGTACGCCGCGAGCGACGGCTTTCAGGGTGTTCGTCTTGCCAGAATAGACTTCGTGCGGCTGTTCGATACCGCCGATGATCCGCCATGGCACGCAGGTGAGCAGATTCGCCCCCGCCACCGTAATCACTAGCGAAACGGAACTGGCCTGTCCGGCGTAGTCCAGCACGGTCAGCGTGTTGGTATAAGTGCCAGCCGTGGCGTAATGGTGCGAAACCGCCGGGCCGAGTACCGTTGGCGTGCCGTCGCCAAAATCCCAATTGTAGCTCGCAAGGGCGTAGTCGTCGCTCGAGCCATAGCCGTCAAAAGCGAGCTCGACGCCCGCCAGACCGTTGGTCGGGCCGTTGATGACGGCGATGGGCGGAGTCCCCGTGACGGGGGTAATGACGATGCTGGCGCTATTGGTTTGCAACGCGTGGTCGGTCACGACGAGGGTGACCGTCCCCCCCGGGAAAACGGAGGTGGTCAGGTCGCGGAAGCCAGCCGCCGGCGTGAGCTTCAAATCATCGAAGCCAAATACCCCGGCGTAAACAGTTCCGCCGACGCCAAAGCTGGTATCGGAGTAATTGCTCGTCTCAAAAATCTTGACGAACGGCGTACCCACACCGGTCGGCCGGAGGTAGTAAATGGCGCCGCCCGTAAGTTTGGTTTCGATGCGGATGTCGTAGGAGGTGCCCTTGCTGTAAGTGGTGGGGGCGCCGCGGTAACCGCCGGATTCATAAATCTGAACGCCGCCGTCGTTGAAGTAAACCGCATAGACCAGCCGATCATAATGGCCCGAACTCGTGTCCTGATTTCGCAAGCCGAACATGGCATAGGAAGTCCCGCTCGGAGTATCCACGCGCGCCTCAACGGCCGAACCCCGAGCCACCCGCAACCCGGCCGAGTAGAAATACGCACTCACCCAGGAGTTGTTCACCCCGGTGGTGATTAACTTGTCGTTCTGCGCCGTGTTCGCCACCGTCCACTGGTTTGTATCCAGGACGAGGCCGGCAAAGCCGTACTGCTGCTCCGGCAACATCCAGCGATAGGAAAGGAGACCATAGTCGTCGGTGGAATTGCTGCCGCTTAGATTCACCGGTTGCGAGCCTTCCGGGGCCAGCGTGCTCGCCGTGATGCGGGCCACCGGAAGATCGCCCGCCACAACAATGACATTTTGCGTCACGGATACGGATTGTTTGCCGAAATCAGTGACCGTCAGCACCAACGGGTAAATCCCGACCCCAGCGTAGTTGTGCGTCACCGACGCACCCGAACCGGTGCCACCGTCCCCAAACTTCCAATCATACACATAGATACCACGATCATCCGTGGAATTCGTGCCGCTGAAGACCCCGAACCACAGACCATTCGTCGCCACCGCTTCGGTGAGGAAACGATTGCCGCTGATGACGGGGGTGGGCAGACCATTGGCCTGGACGGTAACGGTCTGCGTCGCGGAGTTGGTCTGGTTGGCGTGGTCGGTGACGGTAAGACGCACGGTATAGCTGCCGGTGGCGTTGTAAGTGGTCGAGACGCTCTGGCCACTGGCCGTCTGGCCATTGCCAAAGTTCCAGTCGTATTTCCAAAGGCGAACATCGTCTGTGGAATTGGTGGCATTGAACGACGCGGACCAGATGCCGTTCACCGCGTTAGTTTCTTGCAGCAATGTTGGCCCGCTGATCACCGCCACGGGCAAATCTCCCGGTGTGAACGTCACCGTGGTGCTGTTCGAGCCGCGCTGTCCGGCGGCGTCCACCACCGTGAGGCCGATGTTCCAAACGCCGGGTCCGCTCCAACCGTGCGATATGATCGGGCCATTGGTTACGCTCGAACCGTCGCCAAAATTCCAGATGTAGCTGACGATGCCAAAATCATCGGTGGAAGCCGAGCCATCGAGCGTGGCGTACCACACGGCTTGGGTGGCGGTAATCTCATCGAGCGCATACGGGCCACCCGGTTGCGCCACGGGAGGACTGGCCTGAACGGTCACCCAAGTTCCGCGGGCGCTCAGGATGTTTTGACTGCCGGTATGCAGCAAGCGGGTAAGGAAGCGACCTTCGTTCGCATAGGTATGGGCAACGCTCGGCCCCATGGTCGGCATCCCGTTGGTGAAAAGCCAAGCATACTGGTTGGTTCCGATGTCACCAAAGGACCACAAGAAGATGTCGCCGGGGGCAACGTCCGCCCCACCGGCAGTGAATTCAATGGTGCCGTTGAGATTCGTCACCGGGTCGGTGGGTGAAAAACTTACATCCACGCGCGCGGGGCGGGGCGGGGCCGAGACCCCAAAGGAGGCGCTCATGCCGGTATTGAGGGTCACACGATTGGTGCTAAATGTCCCGTCGCCGAGCCCCCCCCAGAAATAGGCCTGCCCGTTCGCCGCGGCCCCCACCAGATCCAGATGGCCGTCGCCGTTGTAATCGAAGGCGTCCAAGCCGGAATAGGTGTTGAGGTCCAAGTTTGCCCACAAACCATTGGTCCCGGTGATGTTCGTGAAGCTGCCGTTCCCCAATCCCTTCAGGAAAGTCACATCACCGCTGCTACCGCCGGCGACGATCAAATCCAAGTGGCCATCTTCATCAAAGTCGCCCGCGGCCAAACCGTAGGGGTCGTTATTGCCCAACCCCGTCGCCACTAGGTTGGTTTGGATGAAGGTCCGGTCGCCATTGGAAAGAAAAACTTTGACGCCGCCGGAAGAATTCGCTGCCCGGGCAATATCCTCGCGACCGTCATCATTGAAATCGCCCGCCGCCATTCCCCGCCCGTAGTAGTAGCCCCCGTCGCCCCAGTCCTTGACCTGCACCGTGAACGTCCCATCCCCCTGGCCCCAATAGAACATGGCGAACCGTTCATTCCCGTTAAACACAAAGTCCAAATTGCCGTCGGCGTCAAAGTCCCCGGCGGTGGCGTCCATTGCATAACTGTTGGCACCCGGGGTGGTGGGCAAGGCGACGCCCGGCGCAAAGCTGCCGTCGCCTTTACCTTTGTAGAAGAACGGTACCAGCGTGTTGCCCGAAGGGTAAGCCGCCACCAGATCGGTCAATCCGTTCCGATCGAAGTCGCCCAGGCACAGGCCACGATCATTCGCCGGATAATTGGCAATCTGCGTAAACGCGCTGAAGCTGCCATTGGTTTGTATGTAGGAGGTGTAAATCCGACCGCTGTCATCGGCCACCGCCAGCAATTTGTCGCCGGGTAGGTAGGCCAGCGTGAAAATGTCCGTGGCATTGCCGAATGCGTCCACGGCTTGAACGCGGAGGTCAGCACGCTCACCCAGCTTAAGATTGAAATCGTATGCGAGGGTCGTACCGAGCACGTTGGTCATCAGAATGCCATTGACGTAAAGCCGATACTCCGACACGCCCGTGTCGTCGGTGGCAGCGACCCAGGAAGCCACCAAGTTGTTGGGCGGGGTGACCGTGAACCGGGCCTGCACACCGTTGGACCAGGCCGGCGGATTGGTTTCGCTGAATCCGTCGAGGGCGGTCAGGCGGAAGAAGGCGGTGGTGTTCGTTGTCGGAAAATTTCCTAAGAAGAGCATTTGGCCGGGCGGCGGCTTCACCGCCAGAATCGTTTTCCAGTTCAGCAGGTTGGTGCTCGACTGGACGATATAGGTCGTGCTGTTGGAACTAGCCTCCAATTGCAGGCGCACCGTCAGATTGTTCGCACTGGGGCTGACGAGCAGTTTGCCAGTCGAGGGCGGCGGCGGGCCGGCGATCAGCAACAATGCCGTGGTAACCGCGATGACGGTTGCACCCAGCATGGTCAGAAAACGAAAGTTATATTTCATGGTGACACCTAAAATCAATCGTCGCTCGTAAGCGTAGTTAGGGCCGTTGCGTGGCCCACAACTTGAACAGACCGGTTGGCGGCGCGGAGCGATCGCGGCTGTAAATCTCCACCGCATCCACCACCACGACCCGCTCACCGGGCGACAATACGCCGTCCAGACCCGATTGCGCGACCACGCCCGCGGTCACGTTCGCGTAGGGCAATCCGTTGTTGAGCGTACCCACCGGATGCGCGAGCCAGAAATTGGTTGAAGTCGGGAATCCAAGTTGAAACGGAGCCGCGAGGGTCAGACCGCTGGCCGGCAGGTTCGTAATGCTCAGCGTGCCAAGGAGGGTGCCGGTGGATGCCTTGAGTCGCCATTGGACACCAAAACTTGCACTCGCCGAAACATCGCCAAACTGTTCGGTCCCGGGCGGGGCTTGATAACCCCAGTTGAGGATCTTCAACTGCCCCGGTGACAAGGTCGTCACGGTGAGGCCATCCAACACCCCATCCGGATCAACGGTATTCGTCAGCCCGGATGGCAACGTGGTCGCATCCACCTTAACGGTATATGTGCCAGCCGGCGGGCTGTTGAAACTATAGTTGCCGCCGGAATCAGTGGTCGTTTGGGCGATGAGGAGTTCGCCTGAGAGCAGCAGCACGTTCACCCCCGCCAGGTTTTCCCCCGGATCTGAAATCCCGTTTGTGTTCTGATCCTTGAAGATCGTCCCCGTCAGCGTCGAAACAATCGCCGAAAGCGTAATGGTACCGGGTGAGTTGGACGCCGTGTCGGATTGTTGCAGGGCGAACGTGCCCAGATAGTGGCCGGCACTGGAGATCATCACGCTCACGGCCGCAGATTGGCCCGGGGCCAGATCCCCAAGAAGAAAACCCAAGCCGAGCGCGACGTCATTCGGCGCACTGGCCGGAACGGAATTGGAGTTGTTGAGCGCGCCCAGAAATAGATTATTGAACAAGGCGCCGCTCACAAAACCCGGTTCGTCAATCTGCCACATGTCGGGGGTCACATCCCCTGCCCCGTTACCCAGAGTGCCAATGACTGTGCCGAACTCGTTGAAAAAGGTGTTGAACTCCTGATCAACTTCCGCGTCCAGCAGGACGCTGAATCGGAGGTTGGTGAAACTGCCGCTCGAGAGATTGGTGAAAACGTAAGTCAGCACGGCGTCCGCCGGGTCCGAAAGTGCGGCGGAGAATCCCAAAGCCAGTCCCGTGGGCAGACTCTGTCCCGACAGTTGCGCACTGGTGCCCGCCGAGCCGCCGTTTAAGTCGAAACCGTTGACGGCGAGAAAAGCGTCGAGTTCAAACACCGTGCCGCCGTCGCCGACTTGGAAGACCTGGCCGTTCTTGCTCCCGCCGGCACCCTGCGGCCCAAAGGAGCTAAAGCTCGTCGCCAGCGACTTCGCCGCCACGAGGGTCGCCCCGCACAATACTAGCAACCACGCTGTTCGTCTCATAAGGCTCAAATCGGGTTCCCGCCAATTGGGACCGCGTGGTCGCAATTGGCGCAGCATTCAAAATCGTTTACCCACCACCAACCCCGCCACAAAGCCACTACCGCTCACCGCGGCGGCGTTCGGACCGATGTCTATTTGCACCGCATCCACCGCCCATTGATACCCGCCGAGGATCCCCGCGTAATATCCCTTCCCGAGTTCCAAATCCGCTCCCGCCGTGATCCCAGCCGCGAATCGCACGCCGCCGGTGTTGGTATGGTCGTGCCAGCTACCCAACGTGGTTGTCCCTCCACCCGGTGTTGTCTCGGTGAACGTCTCCGTACGATCAGCCGCCACGGCGATGTAACTCACCCCGAGTGCGGGGGTGAGGCTCAGCGCCAGCGTCTGCGTGGCGATGTAGATGATCCGCGGACTGAAGATCAGTTCGTAAAAGTCGGTTTGAAAGTTGAAATTCACGTTGTTTTGCGCCGTGGAAAGATCCGTGCGCTGACTTGTCCGTGAAGACGGAATGTTGGTAATGGTCGGGCCCGGCACGCTGAATTGGCCGGCGTAACCACCTGGCGCGGTTTGCGGGCCAGGAAATCCGGTATCCGGATCAACCGTCGCAGCCACATCATAGGTGTCTGTGGTATTCAGTCGGCTCGTGCGCTCTAAATAGGAGTTCAGGCTGATCTTGGAGGACGCACCCCAGATACCCTGGAAACCCACGCCCAAATCAACCCGCCAGTTTCCTTGTTTCACCACATTCCACCCAGCCTGAATCTGGACGCCGGCACCGACCGCATCGTCTTGACCGGTGACGTCATTGTCGTGCAACGCCGTGTAACCAACCTCACCTTGTTGGTGGAAAGAAAGCGTTTTCGCGGAGGCGTTGAACTGGGCGGTGTTGTCATAAGCCCAGTTCCAAGTATTGCCCAAACCGCCCACCGCATCGGGGTTGAGCGTGCCTTGGTCGAGCTTCACGTAGCCATCCTCATACGTCCGGTCGGCGTACGCCCCACGTGAACCAATACTACCTGGCTCGCTCAACGGGGCGGAAGCCGCGTGCAGCCCCAGCATTTGCACATACGAACTGCCCGAAACCTTGACTTGCATCCCACCGCGAGCAACCGGCCCCCCTTCAATATAAAAGTCCTGACCCGCAGCTTGAAAAGCCACTGTGGCCACCAACCCCGCTGAGAAAAGGGAGATACAGATCACGCACGGGCTGGTTTTCATAAAAGGTTTATGCTCTGCGCTCTAAGTTGGATGCCTTTATGAGACCAATTCCACAGTCAGTCAAGGAATTCGTCCACGAAAATGTACGGAATCCGGGCCGAGGAACACCAGTGTCGGCGAACTGCCTTACAATTTCCGCACGATGATCTCGAGCGCCAGCAACGAATAGGCTGTGACCAGACAGGGGTCCTTCTCCCACCAGCGGTTATTGCGATTTACCCACGATCCGTCGCGCTGCTGCAAATCCAGCAAGTGCATGGCAACTTCCCGCCGCCAATTGATGCGCCGGCCATCCTTTAATTCAATCTGCTCCACGCCAGCGGCGTTGAGCCCCTTCGTCATCAAATGGAGATAGTAGTACAACCCCTGTTCGCCCAGACCCGGATTTTCGTCGAGCGTGTAGTTGGCGCGCAACCAGTCCATCACCGCCTGCACATGCGGGTCCTCACCCTTCAGGTCGGCGTAAATGTAACTGAGCAAGCCCGCGTAACTGATACTTCCGTAGGAACGCAGCGCCACGCGGCCGGTAGCGGCATTCGTTTCCCCGCCGGCCTTGCTCTCGACCGGGCTGTAAACAAATCCGCCGAAATCTTTCGGGTTCGTGGACACCCATGCCTGCGTGTTGAACCGCGGCAGGTTCTGGCAGTTCTCAATGAAATGGATCGCAGCATCCCAGTTGAGATCGGGCGACTTCACTCTGTTCGTCTCCCCGCTATTCCCTGCCGCCGGGCCGATTTTCCAGGTCACATACTCGGTGGCGCGCAAGGCCTCAAGCGCCGTGAGGGTGTTGACGAGGTCCGATTTCCGGTCTTTCTCGCCGTAGCCCACGCCCCCAACAAAGGGTGAGGTGCCTGCGCCTGGCTCGATTTGCGAGCCAATGATAAACCCGCGGCCCCGCCGCACGATGTCGTTGTAAGCGGGGTCGCGCGTCAACGCCAGCGCCACTAAGCTGATTGCCGTATTGTAATTGGCCAGCTTGCCGCGCTGGATGCTGCCGTCGGGTTGAGCCGAGGCGATCAGGTAGGCCAAGGCGCGCGTGATCTCCGGCGGCGGATTCGTGCGGGTGCGACCCGAGGGTTCACCGAGAAATACCGTGACCGCCAGCGCGGTGACTGCGGGATGGTCCGGAATGGACCACCAGCCGTTTGAATTTTGATTGGCCCGCATCCAGTCCAGACCCCGATCAATCGCGTGTTCCACTTCGTGCCGAAACGAGGCGTCGGATGGCGCGTTCGTCGGTTCAGCGGCCACGTTCGCGGCTTGTGCCGCGAGCCGTGGAGCGACGCCGACGGCGAAAATTCCGAGCGCGCAAAGCATCGAGGAAATGAGTTTCATGAGGGTTGGGGTAATGATTATTTGGTTAGCTTGGACGCGGCCGGCAGGTGAAGGGTGATCTCGATTGGCACATCCACCGCCGGCAATGCCGCCGAATTTACGCTGTGCAAATCGTCATTCTCGCGGCCAGGTCGGGGGTTGTTCACCAGCGCGTCGGGATCAATGTGAACGGAAATGATCGAGCCATCCCGTTGCGCGAGAAAAGTCCGGCGCGTGAGATACGAGCCGTTGTAAATCCAAGGGCCGGTGGTCAACGCGCGGTGGTCGTCACCGGCGACGATGAACTCCTCAAGCGGACGGCGGATTTCGCCGCGGTCCTCACGCCACGAAACTTCAACCGTCACGGGTTCACCCGGCGGTGGTACGGAGAGGTTCGCGGGAAACAGATTTGTGTTCGCCGGTTTCACGCCCAGCAGTAGCATGGCCAGATGGATGTGCGCCGGCTGTGCTTCCGTGCGGAAGATACTCTCGTGCGTTTTGCCGGAAGTGGTCACGACCGCGTATTCCACAACGCCGGTACGCTGGTTGACCAGCGCCGGAAAGCTGACCGTGTGCCGCTCCTTGTCGATCCGGACCGCGCCAAGTTCGAGCGCCGGGGGACCGTTCGTGTCAGGAGCAGCCCAGGCCTCGTACCACCCGCCAAGCAACCAGATCGTGCAGATTGACACCGCCAGCCAGCCTTTCGAGAGGGTAGTTGCCATGAGCCTAACCGACAGTAATCCGAGGCGTACCAGCGGACAACACAAATTCTCCTCACAAATTCTCCTCCGCCGGGGTTGCTCGCTAACTTGATCAACCACATTGCGACGCGTGTCGGCTTTTCGATTGTAGAGAATGAATGCAACCAAGGCTGACCACCGGGGAGTTCGGTGCTTTCTCTGGCAGTCGCTTTCCCCTTCTTGACAGGGCATAACTCAGATTATAAGTTCGCCGCACCTTTACGGACTATCTTTGGCCCGTTCAGCTTAAAACACAAATTCCTCTCAGAATGCATACAACTTCCCTTGAAAAACTGCTACTGCCGGCCGGTTTCCGTCCTTCATCAGTTCGGCTCGGAACCGCGGGCACTGATGGGGTTTTGACACGGAGCGCCCTTTTGCCGGGCCCGCTGCCGGCAATCCCCTCTGCGGATGGAATGACAAACCTGCGGGCTCGTCCGGGCTTCACTTTGATTGAACTATTGGTCGTCATCGCCATTATCGCGATCCTCGCTGCCATGCTGCTGCCCGCCTTGACCAAGGCCAAACGCGCCGGGAAGGCAACGGTGTGCGTGTCGAATTTGCATCAGATCAGCACGGCATTTCTTCTATACAGCGGTGACAACAACGACCAGGTCGTCCCGTCCTACAACATGACCGGGGTGAATGGCGGAGCGGCCGTGCCGCTGGACGGCTGGGCTCCGATCCTCGATACCGCTTACGTGCGAGGCAACCGCGCCAATTCCGGTTCGGTGTTCACTTGTCCCGAGATGGTTGATGTCGAAGGCATGGCCGCCGGACAAACCGGCACCGCCCCCCAGAATCCCAAAGGCTGGATGGATTGGCCGAATATCCGCAACGGCACCCAGAATATTCCGACCACGATTCCCGAGCGCGGCTTCGACCGCATCATCCGCGTTGGCTATTGGATCAACGCGAACAACCCGATCGGTGCGCCCACCGCCGTCATCAACGATATTTTTTATACCGCGTCCGTCGGCTACGGCCCGGGAAGCAACGGGGAATCTATCCGCCCCACCCGCGACTCCGTCTTTCGGCATCCCAGTGCGCTGATCGTGCTGGCTGATGGCGTCTATGCGGGTAAACAGGGACAAAACCGGATCGGCGTCAAGGACAGCCGGATCGGCTACCGTCACCCTGGTGGGGTCGGCAGCGCGGACGTTACGTTTGCCGACGGCCACGTCAGTCGGATTCGGGGTGACGTCTTCCCGCAAGGCGGCGTCAAAGCGGATAATGTTGGCTCCACCTTCACTTTGTACGCCAACGCCGAGGAGTTCTTTGGTCCGTGAGCGGCATCCTGAGCGACTTCCGGCAATGCCAAGGCGTGAGGGCGGTGGAGCGGTCCAAGGTCGCTTGGCCCTTCGGGCGATGATATCATCCGAATAAATCCATCTGCGGCGCGGGGGCGAGATTTTTTAGTTTCTCACGGTCCTGCTGGCGGCGCGGCTGGCGCACGTTGCCTTCGGGCGTGAGTTCAGATTCTTCTAGGTTGACGAGGATTTGTTTCGCGCGCTCCAGCACTTCCTTCGGCACGCCCGCGAGGCGAGCGACCTGGATGCCGTAACTTTTGTCCGTGCCGCCGGCAACGATTTTGCGCAGGAACACAATGGCGTCGCGCCATTCGCGCACCGCGACGTTGAAGTTTTTCAGACGCGGCAGCCGCAGGGCCAGCTCGGTCAGCTCATGATAATGGGTGGCGAAGAGCGTCTTCGCGCCAACGGCATGGTGCAGATGCTCGACGATGCTCCACGCGAGACTCAAACCATCAAAAGTGCTCGTCCCGCGTCCGATTTCGTCGAGCACGATCAGGCTACGAGCGGTGGCGTTGTTCAGGATATTTGCCGTTTCGGTCATCTCGACCATGAACGTGGATTGCCCGCGCGCCAGGTCATCGCTCGCGCCGATGCGGGTAAAGATGCGGTCCACAAGATCAATGCGCGCTTCTGCCGCCGGAACAAAACTGCCCGTGTGCGCGAGCAAGGTGAGCAGTGCGACCTGGCGGATATAGGTGGATTTACCCGCCATGTTGGGTCCGGTGATCAGGGCGATTTGGGGGAATTCGGTTGGAACACGCGGTGGCGCGTCCTGGCCGAGCAGCAGGTCGGCCCCACCAATTGAGGCCAACCCCGTGTCATTCGGCACGAAGCGCTCTTCCACCAACTGCTGCTCCAGCACCGGATGCCGGCCATCACGGATTTCAAGTCTGCCGTCGTCGCCAACATTGGGACGGCAATAGTTGTGCAGGCGGGCGGTCGCGGCGAAACACGCCAGCACATCGAGTTGCGCCAGGGCGGAAGCGGTCTGTTGAATCCGGGCCAGCTGGCCGAGCACCTCCTCGCGCACGCGCTGGAAGAGTTCGTATTCCAGTTTCACGCTGCGTTCCTCAGCGCCGAGGATTTTGCCCTCCATGTCCTTTAACTCGGGCGTGATGTAACGCTCCCCGTTCGCGACGGTCTGCTTGCGAATGTAATGCGGAGGCACCTTGTCGAGGTTCGACTTGGTGACTTCGATGTAATAGCCGAAAACGGAATTGAACCGCACCTTGAGCGACGGGATCCCCGTGCGCTCGATTTCGTCCGCCTGCAACTTGGCGATCCAATCCTTGCCGCCGCGCTGGGCGTTGCGCAGTTCATCAAGATCCGGACTGAAGCCCTCGCGGATCATGCCACCTTCCTTCAAGGCGAGTGGCGGTTCATCCACGATGGCGCGGGCAATCAACTCCACGAGCTCGGGCGATTCGGCGAGTTGGGTGTTCAACGTGTCAATCAAGGTCGGGCCGCGTTGCTGCGCATCCCCCATCGCCTCTTCAACCAAGGCCGAGTGGCCGTTCGGCCCGACCGATGAAAGAATCCGCTTCACGGCGGGAATCTGTTCCAGCGCCTGGCGTAAGGCGGCCAAATCGCGCGCGTTTCCACTGCCGCTGCTCAACCGCCCAAGCGTCCGTTCCAGGTCGCGGACACTCACAAGCTGGGTCCGGAAACCGTCGAGATCGGCCGAATGCTCAATAAACGTTTGCACGGCTTCCTGACGGCGGCGGATTGATTCAACGGCAGCCAGGGGTTGCGACAGCCAACGGCGCAAGAGCCGCGCGCCCATCGGCGTGCCCGTTCGGTTCAACGCGCCGTAGAGCGAGGAGTTGCGCGGGGCGTCGTGGTGGAGTGGTTCAAGAATCTCCAGATGCCGCAGCGTGGTGTAATCCAGCGCGAGGAAATCCGTCCGCCGATAAAACGCGAGCCGCGTGAGATGCTTCACGTCCCGGCGCAGATTCTGGGTGAGGTAATGCAGCGCCCCGCCCGCCGCCCCAATGGCGGCGGTGCGATCCTTCAGCCCGAAGCCATCGAGCGAAGCGACCTTGAAATGATCCCGCACGGTGTAGAGCGCCGTTTCGGGCGCAAAGGTCCAATCATCGTAACCGCTCAAGATTTGGAACGCGCCCCGCAGCGAATCGCGCACGGCGGTGGCCTCCGTCGGCAAAATGATTTCCGCCGGACGCAGACGCTCCAACTCGGCGAGCAGTGCGGTATCCGATTCCAGTTCTGTCGTCAGGAAATCGCCCGTGGTCAAATCCACAAGCGCGAGTCCAAAGATTTTTCCACAGGGATAAACCGCGGCCAGGAAGTTGTTGCGTTCGGCGACGAGGATCCGTTCATCGAAATGCGTGCCGGGGGAAAGGATTTGTGTAACCTCGCGATTGACGAGCTTGCCCGGCTTGGCTTCCTCGGTTTGTTCGCAGATGGCCACCTTGCGTCCCGCCTTGAGAATTCGGGCGATATACCCATTTGCGGCATGGAATGGCAGCCCGCACATGGGCATGCCATTGCGGGCGGTGAGCGAGAGGTTAAGCAGTTGCGAACCATCCTTTGCGTCCTCAAAGAACATCTCGTAGAAATCGCCGAGCCGGAAAAGCAACAGCGTGTCCGCGGGCAGTTCGCCTTTGATACGGCGATACTGCGCCATCATGGGAGTGAGTTGCGCTTCGGCGGACATGTGGCGGGAAAGCTAGCCCGTCCGCCCGCCACCGTCGAAACGATTTTTCTGCGGGCCCGCGCTCGCGGCGTTCGTCGGTGATGGTTTCCGCTTGAAGCGCACCCCGCTTTGCCCTACACGTTTGCAAACGTCACACCAATGACTAAAACCGTATCGCCCCCTCCACTCCCCCAACGCCTCATGTCCTTGGACGCCCTGCGCGGCTTCGACATGTTCTGGATCATCGGCGCCGACGCGCTCGTCTCGGCGCTCAACCGCATGAGCCAGACCGGCCCGACCAAATTTCTGGCCCGCCAGTTGGAACATGCGGACTGGGAAGGCTTCCGGTTCTACGACCTGATTTTCCCGCTCTTCGTCTTCATGGTCGGCGCATCCATTGTGTTCTCGCTCACGAAGACCATTGCGGAATCCGGCCGGGGCGTCGCGATTCAACGCGTCATCCGCCGCGGTGTCCTGCTCTATCTGGTCGGCTTGTTTTACTCCGGGGGATTCAGCGGCCCATGGCCGGAACTGCGATTAATGGGGGTGCTGAATCGGATCGCCCTCGCATATCTCTTCGGAGGGTTGTTGTTTTGCCTGTTCAAACCGCGAACGCTCGTCGCCATTTGCGCCGGATTGCTCGTCAGCTACTGGGCGATCATGACCTTCCTCCCCATCCGCAACTTTCAACTCACCCGGGAGGCCGTGGCGCAGGTGGCGCAGAACGCCGGGGACACCCAAACCTCCGACTATTATCGCAACGCCACATCACCCAATCCCTCCGGGGTGTTGAACAGCCCGGCATGGCAGGCGACCGAAAGACTCTTTTTCGCCACCACCAATCGGGTTTCAGGCCAATTCGGCAAGGGCCTCAACGTGGCCGACCACTTTGATTTTCAACATCTGCCCGGCCGCAAGCACGACACGTTCTTCGACCCGGAAGGCTTTCTGAGCACGATACCGGCGATCGCCACCTGCCTGCTCGGGGTGTTTGCGGGACAGCTGTTACGGAACAGGAATCTGGCCGATCTGCAGAAGGTCGGCTGGCTCATCGGCGCGGGCGTACTGGCCGCCGGCATTGGCTGGCTCTGGAATTTCCAATTCCCGGTCATCAAGAAGATCTGGACCTCGTCCTACGTGCTGGTCGCCGGCGGTTACAGCGCAATGCTGCTGGGCCTGTTCTATCTGGTGGTGGACGTTTGGAAGAAGCAATGGTGGTGTCAACCGTTTGTCTGGATGGGCATGAATTCGATCACCATTTATCTCACAAAAAACATCCTCGGCGGCTTCGGCAAGCTCGCTGGACGCTTCGTGGGCGGGGACGTGAAAGCCTTCTTCGACACGCATGTGGCAACCGGTTTCGGCGACCTGATGATCTCGATCGTGGGGCTGCTGCTGGCCTTCTGGTTTGTTCACTTCCTCTACAAACGGAAGATTTTCCTGCGGATTTGACGAAGCGCCGGTCTCCGGAATATAAGAACTTGCATCACCGATTGTCTTGGGCATTATGTTGCTCTAACGGATCGCGGGGTGGAGCAGCCCGGTAGCTCGTCAGGCTCATAACCTGAAGGTCCTAGGTTCAAATCCTAGCCCCGCAACCAATTTACGGCTCTGAGACTCACGTTTCAGGGCCGTTTTTTTGGTCAAATGGCAGTTTGGATGTCCGCACCGACAACCACCGCTTACGCCTCGTCAAGCTGATCGCCACGTGTGGCCCGCTGGACATTGACGACCCGCATCCCGCCATCACCGTCATGTTGCCCGACGAGGACTGAACCTCCAATGGTGGGGCGAGCGTCCGCGCGAGCCGCCCCGCCATGCGTCCTATGAAACCCACCCAAGCATTCCTCGGCTTCGAGCAAGCCGCGCAGGACGCCGAGCTCGCTGCCGCCAATGCCAGATTGCAAGCCAAGCTCGCCGCGCAGGCCCAACGCGCCATCCGCAAGCGTCAGGAGGAAATGGACAAGAACACCCGCCGCTGGAAACGCGAAGAAAAAACCCGCGCCAAGAACGACACGTTGACGGCCCAGTGCGGCATCAACTGGTACTCCCGCCGCCGCGATGCCGGGATTTTCTGGACGCATTGCCGCACTTGCGGCCAGGAACTGATCTACACCGACGACCCGCACGCCAAACCGCAGGCTTGCGCCGGGCGCAAACTGTAGCACCCGCCAAAAAATTTCGCCTGACGGCTCGCGCTCGTCAGGCGAATCCATTTTTCAACTGGGCCTCGCGCCGGCCCAGACCCGCACGCGAAAGGCCATCGGCCTCTCGACTCCCCGCCCCTAACCTCAGCGCCCCAGCTTGACCAACTGCCGGGCTCGACCTAGAGTCGGCTCATGCATCAGCCGCCCATGACCCCCATCCGCCAAAAGCTGATCTTCCCGTTTGGCTATCATCCCAAACGGCAGGATATGCAGACCGGTATAATTCCTTGTTAGGCGATATGAGAATTCTCTTCATTTCAATGGCTCTGATGACTCTCGCAATATCACCAGCGAGAGCGGGATCAAAGCCGGACATTTATTCGACCGACTTCTGGGAGATCGCAGGCAAGGCTGGGAATGATACTTGGGTGGAGATTCACAACAGCAAAGAGGCTCAAACTAACGGCGTCGCTCATGTAAGCGTTATCACAAGGAAGAAAGGTTCGCCAGTTTGGAAGATTGAGTGGGTTTGCCCCCATATTGCCATCACGACGGAGGCGCTACAGCGTAGCGTCATTCGACCATTCAAGACACGAGCCGTCTATCCTGAAGCATTTTTCAAAGCGTACGAAAACTGGAAAGCTGACAAGGAAAAGGGCAATGCCGTGATTTGCTCAACCTCCGTACAGGACTTTCTTAAGAAGCACAAATGAAAGCGCCTAATCGGGTAGCCGGGAGGATTGCCCTCCCGGCCCCCACACCACCTGACATGCGGGTCCGCATCAGGCGATTCCGGTCAGATTAACGGAGGCGA
>JADLHS010000673.1 GCA_020848635.1 Limisphaerales bacterium | reverse complement strand
TGTTGATCTTTCTGCTCTTTGTGATTGGGCCGAGCCTCTTTGTCATTCTCTTTGTACTGATTGCCTTTAGCTGGCCGGGCTTGACGATCCAGATCCGCGCCATGGTCATGCACATGCGCACCAACGCCTTGGTCGAAGCGATCCAGAGTTTAGGCTCTTCGCATCGGCGCGTGATGTTTCGTCATATCCTGCCGCAGATCGCACCTTACGTCGTCTCACGACTGATCTTTGCCGCACCGTCGGCGATCCTGGCCGAAGCCGGCCTGAGTTTTCTCGGCCTGGGTGATCCGTCCATTCCAACTTGGGGGCAAATTCTCGAAGCGGGCTTCCGCACCGGCGGTGTCTATGTCGGTTACTGGTGGTGGATTGTCCCGCCGGGGCTGCTGATCGTGTTGACGGCGCTGACCTTTATGTTGTTATCACTGGGCTTGGAGCCGGTCGTTAATCCGCGGTTGCGGCGAAGTCGGTAATAGAAAAAATAACCCACCCTATCCCACAAAAATTTGTGGGTTAGGGTGGGTTATTCCCGCATCAATGGTGGATCGGTTGTCGCCCTGCTGAACTTAAATCTGTGCCAACGCCTGTCGCACATCAGCGATCAAATCTTCGGTCTCTTCGATCCCGATGCAAAAGCGCACCAACTCATCACGAATACCTAGGGCTAGCCGTTCTTCTTCCGGCAATTCGGCGTAGCCCATGATGGCTAAGGGGCTGATCAGGCTTTCGACACCGCCCAAGCTAGGACCGATCGTCGGAATTTTCAGGGCATCAATAAAGCGGTAGGCGCGTTCGGCGTCGCCATCGATTTCAAAGCTGACCACACCGCCAAAGCCATGCATTGTTGCTTTGGCCAACGCATGATCCGGGTGACTTTCCAAACCGGGATACCAGACGCGCCGCACCTGGGGTTGCCCCTCTAGAAAACGCGCAATGGCCAGCCCATTGGCATTGTGCCGTTCCATGCGTAGGGCTAAGGTCTTCATCCCGCGCAGCATCAAATAGGCGCCGTGGGGATCAGCAATGCTGCCAAACATCCCTTGCGCCTCGCGCAGCCGCGTCGTCAAACGAATGGGGCCAGAAACGGCGCCGGCCATTAAATCATTGTGCCCACCAAGATATTTGGTCAGGCTGTGAATGACCAAGTCCACCCCAAAGGCCAGCGGACGACAGTTGACCGGCGTGGCAAAGGTCGCATCCACGACCGTTAGTACCTGATGACGGCGGGCAATCTCCACCAACTGCGGATAGTCAGCACAACGCATAAATGGGTTGGTCGGCGACTCGGTGTAGATGATCCGGGTATTGGGCTGGATGGCGGCTTCAACGGCTGCCATATCACCACAAGGCACTACCGTGCTTTCCACACCCCAACTAGGCAGGAAGCGCGTACAAAACTCGCGTGATTGATGATAACAATCATGGGTAAGAATGAGATGGTCACCCTGTTTGAGCAGCAGCAAGAGCGTCGTGGTGACTGCGGCCATCCCGCTACTGACGAGGACCGCATCTTCGGCCCCATCAAGGGCGGCTAGCTTGGCCTCAACGGCGCGGATCGTGGGGTTGCCATACCGGCCATATTCCTCACGTTCCACCTCATCCCAAAACATGCGCTCTTCAAAATAATTGAGCAAATCAGCCGTTTTGTCAAAGGTATAAACGGAAGTCTGGACAATCGGTACCGTCAGACTATGATGCGCCCGAAAACGGCGTTCCCCAGCATGTACCGTTTGGGTGGAACGCG
>JADLHS010000120.1 GCA_020848635.1 Limisphaerales bacterium | reverse complement strand
TCGGCCCGGGCGACATTGCCCAAGCCCACACCGCGGACGAGTGGATTTCCATCGCCCAACTGGAACGCGCGCGGGAAAGCCTGCTCGGCTTCCTGAAATCGCTTCCTTGAACCGAACGGGTTGCGTATTGTCCAACGCTCATGGTTTCAGAAGCAACGCCACCCGCTCCGGCCAACTCGGCCAATTCCAGATCCTCGTTTTTCCGCCAGAGCGGCTGGCTGATGATTGCCAACGTTGCAGGTGGGGCGCTGATGTATGGGGTGCATTTCCTCTCAAAGGTAATTCCCGAAAAGGAATACGCCGTGTTTGGCGCCCTGCTGGCGATGACGATGTGTATTCCAACGATGCCGCTGCAAATGGTGTTCGCCCAACAGGCCGCCGCGGCCCTCGCGACGGGACGCGTGCGGCAGCTCGCGGGCATGTTCCGCGTGGCATGGTTGGGCGTGACGCTGGTGTGGGCGGTTGGGGCGGCGGGCATTCTCCTGGGGCAGGATCAACTCATCACCCGGTGGGGGATCACGAATCCGGCGGCGCTTTGGGTCACCTTGCTGGTGATTCTCGCGTCCGCCTGGTTACCAATGTTTCTTGGCTTGTTGCAGGGAAAGCAGGATTTTCTAACCCTGGGTTGGGCGATGATCGTCAACGGGATTGGTCGTGTGGGCGTGAGCGGTGTCATCGTTATGGTGTTGGTCGGTCACGCCGCCGGCATCATGACCGGGGCGCTCGCGGGACTCCTGTTTGCGCTGGGGCTCGGCATTTGGCAGACCCGCGAGATTTGGTTGGCTCCGGGCGAACCCTTTGACCGCTGCGCCCTGCTAAGTCAGGTGGTACCATTGATGGTTGGCTTTGGCTCGTGTCAGTTTTTGATGGCTGCGGATACGATGATCGTAAAGGCGTATCTGTCGGAAAACTCGCAATGCTACGTCGCGGCCGGAACCCTGTCCCGGGCTTTGGTGTGGGCGGTCGGCCCGCTGACCGCCGTGATGTTTCCGCGCATTGTGCAAAGTGCGGTGCGTTCGGAAAAAAACAATTTGCTGGCCCTCACCCTGGTTTGTACCGCCGTGCTGGCGCTCTTGGGGGTTTTGGGGCTCTGGCTGCTCGGCCCGTGGGTGGTGCGGTTGATGGCGAAACCTAGTTACGTTGAAATCACCACGCAAATTCTCCCATGGTATGCCGGTGCGATGGTGCCGCTCTGTCTGGCGAACGTGCTTGCGAGCAATCTGCTGGGGAAATCTCAGTTTCGGGTGGTGCTCCCAATGGTGTTGCTGGCGGTGGCGTACGGAGTGACGCTGTTGTTCGTGCACGGCAGTTTTGTCCAGGTCCTTCAACTGCTTGGGGTGTTTAATCTGGCGCTGCTGGCGGTTTGCGCGTGGTTTACTTTCCGGCCCCAACCTTCGAACCACCCGTCCGCCCCCGGTTAGACCGACTTCAGCGCGGCGATCACCGGCAGGCGGGCGGCGCGGATGGCGGGGAACAGGCTGCCGAGGATGCCCACCAGCACGGCGAAGAGCATGCCCTTCATGATCAGAAATGGGGTTATGCGAAATTGGAAGATCACCTCGCTGAAGGTGTTAAAACTCAGCGTACCAAACCGCACGCCAAACGCCACGCAGAGATATTGCGCCGACAAAGCTACCAGACAACCGAGCAGCCCGCCAATGCCGGCGAGAATGGCGCCTTCGATGATGAAACTCGCCAGCACGGTGCGGCGGCGGAAGCCCAGGACGCGCAAGGTGCCAATCTCGCGCGTGCGCGAACCGACGCTCGCATACATTGTGTTCATTGCGGCGAACACGGCGCCGATGGACATCGCGGTGGCCAGCAGGCTGCCCAGCATTTTAATCGGCAGGGCGGTGGTGGTTTGGGTGGCGTAATACTTGGTCTCGAAATCCGCGCGCAACGGCAGGCGCTTGTCCGATTCGATGCGCTGCATCAGCCCGGCGGCCGCGTTGGTGTCGGCCACGCGCACAAGCAGACTCGAATAATTCTCGCGATCAAAGATCGCGCGCGCCTCGTCGGCGTCCATCCACATTTCAGAATCAAACGCGCTGTCGCCGCCGTCGAACCAGCCGACGACGGTGAGGACGCTGCCGCCCGTCTTGAATTTCTGGCCGGGCTCGCAATTGGCAAAACGCTGCGCCATTTTCCGGCTTACCACGACCTCACGTTGGCCGGGCGTGAACCAGCGGCCATTCACCAGTTTGACTTGCGGCCGGAGGGTGACGCCCATGGGCGTGATGCCGCGCATGGTGACATTGGCTTCGCCCGTGCCGTCGCGCCGCGGGAGGTTCATGATGACGACGAGGTCGCCGGAAACCAGCGGCCGGCCCGCGGCGTCGCGCTCCACCTGCGGCCAGTACTGGATGGTGTTCAATTGTTCTCGCGAAACCTGGCTGCTGGATTCGGCGGTGGAACCCTTGCGGACGATCATGAGGTTGCGTGGGTCGCCGGTGTTCGCGCTCGAGCGTTCCAGGCCGGCGGCCATCGCCTGCATGAGAATGTAAACCGTCACGACGAGGCCCACGCCAAGGATCGTCGCCGCGGTCGCGCGCCAGCGGACGAGGACGTTGCGGACGTTGTAGGTGACGGGCAGCGCCATATCAGTCGAGTGATTTGAGGCCCTCCACCACACTCATCCGTGCGACGGCGAGCGACGGCATGATGCTGGCCACGATCCCCAGCATCGCCGCCACGAGACAGCCGATGCCGATAATCTTGGGGGTGACTTCAAACATGGGGAACAGTCCATTGGTGAGCGTGGAAATGTTGCCGTAGGTAAAAAGCGCCCACGCGCCACCGACGCCAACCAAGGCGCCGGTCGCCGCGAGGACGAAACTTTCCGCCAGGATGAAAGCGAACAACTCGCGTCGGCGGAAACCGATGGCCTTTAGGATGGCCAGTTCGCGGAAGCGTTCCCGGATGGCCATACTCATTGTACTGGCGGTGACGAGCAGCAGGGTGAAGACCACCGCGCTGGAAATCAGGGTCACGAGCAGTTTGATGTTGCCCCACATTGAAATGAAACCGAGTTGAAACGCCCGCTCGGTTTCCGCGCGCACCTCGGCGGATGTATTTTCGAAGGCTTGGTTGATGGCCTCCAGCACCCGGGGCATTTCTTCGGCGGATTTGACCTTGAGCCACCACATGCCGACCTGGCCGGGGATGCCACTGGCCTCGTCGAGATAATCCTGACGGAAAAGCATGTTGCGGTCGTCCGGCGTGCCACTGTAAATGCCCACGATTTTGAACTCCATCGTCACTGGATAGACGGTGCTTTCCAGCGCAATTTTGTCCCCGACCTGGAGTTTGAATTTTTCCGCCGACATCTTGCCGATGACGCATGCGGTTCGTTCGGCTTCGAATGCGGTGTAACTCTCCTCGCTCATCTTGGCTTCGCCGAACACCGTGCGCAGTTCCTTGGGGTCCATCGCGAACTGCGCGAAGGTCATGCTCTCCTCGTTCTTGTATTTGCCGCCGAACCAGGTGAACGGCGTCACGGCGGCCACGCCGGGAATTCGGGCAATCGTAGCGCGCTGGCGGGCGGGCAGGAGGTTGGCGATGGAAATCTTGTTCCGCACCGCCACCCGCAATTCCGCGCCCGCGTCTTCCGCCGGGAGCGTCAATTCGCGCAATGCCACCAGCAAGGTCACCAGCAGGAAGAGGCTGACGGCCACACTCAAGACCGAAAGGGTGGCGCGGCGCTTATTGCGCAAGGCGTTCTTGAGAATGAAGGAAGGGATGGTCATGACCCTTCAAAAGCCACCGTGAGACCCGAGAACCATACGAGAACGGGGGGTGTCAAACATGAATGCTGCATCCGTTGTTCGGTCGGTGTCATTTCGGGCCTTGCGTGGTTGCTCAATTCGTCAGTTCGCCCTTTTCCAAGTGGATGCTGCGCGAACCAAACGCGGCGGCCTTGGGATCGTGCGTGACCATGATCACGGTTTTGCCCGCGTCCGTGCTGAGCGCTTGCAGGACTTTCAAGACATCCTGCGCCGAGTGCGAATCGAGATTGCCCGTGGGTTCGTCCGCGACAACGAGCGCGGGGTCGGTTACGAGGGCCCGGGCGATGGCCACGCGCTGTTCCTGGCCGCCGGACAATTGCCGCGGGAGATGCTTGGCGCGATCCGCCAGGCCGACGAGGTCGAGGGCGAGCTCGACCTGTTTGCGGCGTTCGGCGCGGCCCAGACGCGTGAGCAGGAGCGGGAGTTCAACATTTTCAAAGGCGGTCAGCACTGGAATCAGATTGAACGTCTGAAATACGAAACCGACGTTCTGGTTGCGCCAGTCGGCAAGCTGCGATTCGTTGAGCTGCGCCACATCAATGCCTTGCACCTGACACTCACCGCTGGTGGGCCGGTCAATGCCCGCGATGATGTGGAGCAGGGTGGACTTGCCGGAACCCGAAGGCCCCATAAGGGTGAGAAACTCGCGCGCGGCGATGGTGAGCGAGATGTTGTCCAGCGCGGTGACCTGAATTTCGCCCTGCGCATAGAGCTTGGTCAGATTGCGGATGGTCACAATGTTGCCGTTGGCGGTCATAAAGCACCCAAGGATTAGGTGAAGCCGGTCGAAAAGCAAATCCTCGGTCAGGCCGGAATCGCTGGACTCCGACCCCGGGGGGCGTTTGGAATGCCGGTTTGCAATTGGAGGTTACTTCGCGGTCGCGATCGGGTTGAGGCTGGGTCCGGGGCAGTCGATCAGTGTGCATTCAACCTGCGAGCCAGAAGGCGTTTCGCTGGTCCCTCGTGGTTCCAGTTCAAACGGCCAGATGTGGCGTCATGGCGGCTTGCAACAACGTCACCAGCTCGGGCTGCATGAATTCATAGGCGTCGGGAATCTGCAGGCAGACCACGGGTTTGTTCGCCAGCTCGGCGGCGAATTTTGCGCGCAGCCGCCGCAGATGTTTCCTTTCCATCACAAAAATCACTTCGGCCCAGCCAAGGTGACCGGCAGTAACTTTGACGCGCGCCCCCGGTTCCGTTCCGGCGGAGCGCGCCTGGATCCCTTCGACGCCATTGAACAGTTTCTCGGCGGTGAGGCTGCGCCAGCGATTGCGGCTGCAAACAAACAGGAGCTTCTTTGGTTGCGCCATCCGCCGCTATTTCAAGCGCTTGACCAACACTTTCGAGCGGCGGCCACTTTGGTCGTATTTCTCGCGGCGGCCGGGCGGCAAATCGTTTGGCGTGCCTTCGGCGAAGCCGCCCTTGGATTGGAAATACGTGAAGGCCTGCGTCGAGAGGGTGAGCAGTTCGCCCAGATCGAGTTCGCGGGCCTTGCTCTCCACGAACTGGATGAGTTTCCGGCCAATCCCCTGATTCTCGTGCGAGGGATTGACGAAGAGCGCCGCGAGTTCGCCCTGTTTCGATTCGGGATAAACATGCAGCGCCACGCACGCGACGGGATTCTTATCAATCTCGAAGATGTAGTAATCGCCGAGGTGTTTCTCAATGGTGGCACGGGTACGCTTGACCAGTTCATCCGTTTGCACGCCCTTGTCCGTGAGCAACTGGATCGCCCGCACGTCCTTCTTCTTGGCCGGGCGAATCTGCTGATATTCGTTGGCGTAAATCAACGTGCCGATGCCTTCGTTTGAGAACACTTCGGTGAGCAATCCCTCGTCCACGCGGCCGTTGATGACATGGACCCGCTGCACCCCGGCGCGGCAGGCGGCCGCGGCGTGCTGGGCCTTCGACTGGGTGTCGGGCGTGAACTCGCACCGGTTCTTTTCCAGCAGCACGCTGAGCTCGCCCACAATCATCTGGCGGATCAGTTTGCCCTGGCAGACCAGCCCATCCGTCGAGGTGATGTAAATGAGCTTGACCGCTTTCAGCGCGTCGGCCACCGCGAGGGCGACGCCATCCGAATTCACGCGATAGGTCTTGCCGTCGCCGTCAAAACCGAGCGGCGGGATGACCGGAACGACGCCCTGGGCCAGGAGGGTTTGCAACAACTCCACGTCCACGCGCTCCACCTTGCCGGTGAACAGATGGTCCACGCCGGCCAGGATGCCCATCGGGTGCGCAATGATGGCGTTGGTGCAGGCGGCGCGAAGATCATTGGCGGACAGACCCTCCAAAATCTCATGCGTGAGCCGGTTGGCGGCGGTGAGCGCGAGTTTGAGCGTGGCGGCGTCGGTGATGCCCGTGCCGTCGAGGTTGGAGGCCACCACCTTTTGTTCCTCGCCCAAGCCCTTGATCTGCGCCGCCGCGCCATGCACCAGCACGACGCGGATGTTCAACGAGCGCAACACGGCGATGTCGAGCAGGATGTTGGCGAAGTTCTCGTCGGTGACGATGGCGCCATCCACAGCGAGGATGAACGTCTTCTCGCGGAAGCGCGGGATGTATTGCAGGATGCCCCGCAGGTCAGTTGGTTTCACGTTCGGTCGTCGGTCAATGCTTCAGACCACAGATAAGTATTCCGTTTCGCGGGCGATTCAAACAATAATTTATCGGCGCGCTCCAGTCTGACCGGAAAAGAAGAGGCCGGAGGAATAAATCCCTCCGGCTTGGTGGAGTCGTGCCGCGGTCTGTCCAAAATTTACGCGGGAGTGACCTTGGGCTTGCGCGTCGGCGTTTTGCGTTCGCTGTTGCGCGTGCCGCCGGCTTGATCGTATTCGGAGGACTCCGGGCCGAAGATGCCACGAATGGCACTCAACGCCCGGGTGTTGTAACCGTTTAACGCCGCCGCGGCGTCGTCACGATTGTCGAGCAACCCGTCAAGCTCATGCCGCGCGTCTTCAATCTGTTGGTTCAAGGATGGGCAGGCGACCGACTCAAAGAAACCGCCAGTTTATGATTTCAACCGCCAGTTTAAGACTTGCGGCGGCGGGAGCATCCTTTGCGAACGCCTGCTTGAAGCTTCAACCCGCGTTTGATGTTTTCAACTGCCGGTTGAACTGTCCAAAAACCAAACAGATGCTTTAACCATTGTCTCGGACTTCACATTATCTGTCTCCACGAGCAGGAAAAACCGCCAGCCGATTGCCAGATTGAAATTGTGGGCCGATTTGTCGAAGAGGAGTGATTTTGGGAAAGAGCTCGGAAATTGAAATCCCAAGAACCTTGGCGAGGAACATCAACTCACAATCAGGCACACGCCGGAGTTGAGCTTCCAGTTTGCCAAGCGACCCGGGGCTGATGCTCCAGCCTTGAAGTTGGAGCTTTTGGGCAAGAAGCGACTGGGTCCAGCCCTTCCTCACACGAAACTTTTGCACCTGCGGCCCCACCACATTGAGTCCGAGCTTCATTGAAGCACGGATGCTACTTGTGAATGTGCTTTGAACTTACTCCCACATGAGAGTGAAATATCGCGATTTCACTTGCATTGTTCTGGCGAAGATTTAGAAAGTTCTTGGTTCAAGAACGAACCACCCGCAGGAGTTTGCACGGGCAAAACCAATACCATCGGAAAGCCTATGAAAAAGACCAGCCAAGGGTTAATCGTCGCACTCGCCATCCTGTTCGCCGCCACCACTCAAGTCTTCGCGATTGAAGGACTCAAGCTTCAAATCCGGTGTCCCGACGTTGTTTTGTCGTGGCCAAGCACGAACGACGAAACTTACCTTGTGCAATATCGGGAAACGCTGAGCACAAACACTCCTTGGGAAACGCTGACCAACTTGCTTGCGGCTGAGATGGGAACTAATATCACTACGTTTGCCCACTCGAATCGTGTCGACTGCCCGGCAGGTCAAGTCTTCGGCATGATGATGGAGTCCAGCGGTGGGATTGGCCTGAGTACTCTAGCTTCAGCTCTGACCGTCGAGGAGCGAAACCAATTGAAGCAGGCGCGTGAGGAAGCACGGCTAGTGGCGCTTTATGAGAAGTGCAAACTGGAGGGCCGCGAACCTTACGAGTGGGAATTGAAAAACCAGCCGCCGCTTCCACTCTCGGCAGAAGAGGTGAGAGCAAGAATACTGAAAGCCAAGGCTGACAGAGCCGCCGGGTTGAGCAGCGCAAGCATCGAAGAACCGAGCGGATCGGGTGGTGGCAGTGGCCCGGAGCTGGCGGGTGATGGCTTGACTCCGAGTACGGGCTTTTATCAAGTCGTGCGGAATGGTCTTTATCTAAGCGGCGTCCAAAATGGAATGTTACTTTCGGGAACGGTGGACTTTCCTTATGAACTTGGGGCAACCAACATCGGTACTCCTGCAATTAGGTTGTACGCCAACGGCGTTTCTTTGCCGATGGCAACTTCTGAAATTGATTCGACCGGAAGGCGGGTGCTCCGCTGGAACACCGCTTTCTCTGTGAATGGCAGCTATGACATTTACGCTGAATGTAATTTCGATGACGAATGGATTTTCAGTGCCACAAATTCTGTTACAGTCAGCAACTTGGTTCACTTTGAAGAATTCATGACGGACTTCGGGGAACAAATTTGGGTGTATGCTGAATTAGCGGTTACAGATGCAAGCGTACTCGTTGATATTTACACAGACGATGGTTACATCGGAACTATTCCCGATAGCACAACAACTGGGGTGATTTCATTCTTGTGGAATTTGAGGGATTCCGGCGGGATGCTGCTGACGAATGAAACATTTTATGGAGTGTTCAACGTGACCCCTTCATCTTCGTTCAATTCCCCAATCCAAGCCTATCAGTCAATTTTTGATTCAGATGAAACTCCACCGTTCAAGCAGCCTGAATTGCAGTATCAAACTGGTAGCAGCTTTAGCCAACTTGGAAATGGCGGCGGTGTTTCTGCCGCTCGTGCTTTGCCACCTTGGTTAACCAATCAAGCGGTCATCACTTGGAACAAACAATATGGATGGTCGAGCGATGATTTCATTGTGGCGTGGGGCAATACCATATTTGGTCTTTGGAACCGCACTGACGGTATGGTTCAACGAGGCGTTGTGGACGTCCTTGCGAATCCTGCGGCGGATTATCCCTATACACTTTCTCCCGGGAATACATTCAACGGAACGACATATCGGTTAGGCAATGCGAACAAGACAAATCTGTTGTTCTATCTGGCGCAACCAAACTACCGGAATTTCTTTTACTATGGTCATGGTAACGCCTCAAGAATTGGCGACTACGTTAATATAGGAGGAGGTACTTGGCCTGTAGCGATTGACGAAGATGAGATTCGAACGGCATTGGGCAATCCGGTTGTGGATAGAGTTAAACATCCGTATCGGTTTGTTTTCCTCAATACCTGTAAGTCTGCTGCTGGATCACTCTGCGACGCTTTTGGGATCGGGAAGCTAACTACGCATCGGAGTGTCTTCCAGAACAATGGTATAAAGGCTCGGGCATTTGTTGGCTTTCTTGATGCCTATCCCATCCCAAGCGGTGCAAATGAATTCGCGTTTAGCGAGGCGATGCTAGGGCAGTTCTTTGATGAATGGAGCTATGGAGCCAATCTTGACGGCATTGTGACCCGGGCCAAACAAAACGCATTCTGGCCGCTTGATTCATCTGCAACCATCTATGGGGCCTACAATCTATACAGATTTTATCCGTACTAAAGTGCGTTTTATGAACTACAGACTATTTCACGTTGTTCCGTCTGTCATCATTCTCTCAGTAGTGTTTTCCACAGGTTTGTTCGCTGATAATACGAGCATTCCAACAACGAATCCTCCTCAAGATAAAACACTATCAGGGACAGCCCCAAGAGAACGATTCGCCGACACGAACCAGACCGATCATGCGATGGCATATAAACAAGTTGTCGCACGTCAGATGCTTGCCGAGGTGAATTTTTATGTGGAAAGGTTGAACCTGCCCGAATCCCGTCCCATCAAAAACACCAGTGTCCGGGTCGCCCCTCCCGGAAGGGGATTAGGAGCGGTGGAAACGAGGGATTTTCTTTATTCATTCCTTGGATCCGACCGGAAACCGATCACAAACGAACACGGGGCGGACTGGTTCTTAGAACACGGCAAACTAGCTTATATCATTCGGAAAGAACCCTTTGAACTCATCACCCATGAATTAGGCAACGATCCATCCGTACTGACAGAAAAACTGGCAAGTCTTCGTAGTCGAATTAACACCAACCAAGCGTATCAACTCGCAACACAATGGCTGGCGGCGGTGGATGTGGATATTACCGCGTTAGAAAAGCGGTATCCTCCGATGGTCGCGCAACAATTCGCATACGTTGGTCCGATCACTTGGAAATTGGGTGAAGAGCCTCCGCCCAACACGCCAAGAAAGCTGCTTCCAGTCTTTGATGTTACGTGGGGTGGCGCGGCAGAGAGCAGCCCCCCCGTATGGGTGGAAATCTTCGGAGCGACCAAGGAATTGATTCATTTGCGAATGGAAGACACACGTTATTCCAAGCGGTCTCCAATTGTGATAACTAATGAGCTTGAGTTGATATACACACCAGACCCGCCCAAGAAGCAAATGGTCGCACGTACGCCCATGTATGTTTCTCCAGCGTATCATAAAGCTGCAACCGCCATGATGCTCATGGAGGCCAATTTCCTTATCCGGAAGCTTGGTTTACATGAAAGCAACCCACTCTTGGCAACACAAGTTGTCGCTCATGTTGCTGATCCAAAAACTCGCGAGCGTGGCTATCTGAAGTCTGAGAATTTTGAATTTCACTTTGAAGAAGCGGATAGCAAACCGCATAAAAGCCCATTGGGACGCGAATACTTTGGCGAGCCCGGCAAGCTCATCATGCTGATGAAACGAAATGCGTGGCGGGAATACCAAAATCAGGCCGACGACTTTGAGGAACGATTCTTTCATTTGCCATCGTTGATCCACACGAATGAAGCCTACCAAATGGCAATGCAATGGCTTGCGAGTATTCAGGTGGACGTTGCTGCGCTGGAAAAGAAATACAAACCAAGGATTGTTCACGCGGAGTGTGGTAACGGCAATGGAGTCCAGCGGAAGGTGCCAGTTTTCAACGTGACATGGGGCGGAGCCAGCGACCAAGAACCAATTGTTTGTATGTCAATCTCTGGTCTGACACGCGAACTTGTCTATTTGTCCATAGCCGACACGCGTTTCTCCAAGCGACAACCGATTGTTGTTCCGAATGCACTCGAATTGAACAAGTCGCAGAATCCACCGACGAAGTAAAAGTAATCAGACCTGCGCGCCTCGAGCTCCGAGAACCTGCTTGAGTGTTTCGAGGCAGCGTTGGTTCTCCTTCGGCGTGCCGATGGAGATGCGGATCCAGTCCGGCAGGGCGTAGCCGCCCATTGGCCGCGTGATGACGCCGAGCTTTTGCATTGCTGCAAACACGCGCGCGCCATCGCCCACGCGGACGAGGATGAAGTTCGCCGCCGAGGGGACAAACTCCAGTTTCAGACAGCGAAACGTCCGGGCGAACAACCGCAGGCCGCGGGCGTTGTTGCGCCGGGTCCGCTCAACGTGTGCCGGGTCGTCGAGGGCGCCAATCGCTCCCGCCTGGGAAAGGGCGTTGATGTTGAAGGGCTGCCGGATTTTTTCGAGCGCCGCAATCAGGTCCGGGTCGCCGATGCCGTACCCGAGCCGGAGTCCGGCCAGGCCGTACACTTTGGAAAACGTCCGCATCAGCAGTGCATTGGGGCGCAAACCGGTGGCGATTTCGGACATCAAATCCAGCGGGTTGTCCAAAAACTCGATGTAGGCCTCGTCGAGCGCGACCAAGACAGTCTTCGGCACCGCGTTTACGAACTGGAGCAGCGCGTCACGGTCCACATGAGTGCCGGTCGGATTGTTCGGGTTGGCGACGAAGACGACGCGGGTTCGCGGCGTGATCGCGGCAAGCATGGCCTCGAGGTCGTGGCCGTAATTCCGGGCTGGCACCGTGACGAGCTTCGCGTTGAACAACGCCGTGACGATGGGATAAACCGCAAAGCAGTATTGCGAGACGACCACTTCCGCTTCCGAGGACAAAAGCGCGTGGCCGATGAATTCGATGATTTCGTTCGAGCCGTTGCCGAGGATGAGGTGCGCGGGGGTGACGCCGAGCTTGCCGGCGAGTTTTTGTTTGAGGTAAAAGGCGTTGCCGTCCGGGTAAAGATTCGCGTGGGAAAGCGCCCGGCGCATGGCGGCCAGAGCCCGGGGCGACGGGCCGAGTGGATTCTCATTGGACGCCAGCTTGATGATTTCGGCGGCGGGGAGGCCGAGTTCCCGGGCGACTTCCTCAATGGGGCGGCCGGGTTGATAGTTGGGAATGGTTTCCAGAGCGGGATTGAGGGCGAGCGGGGTGGACATGTTAGAGCGAGTCGAGGATTCGTTTTAGGTTCACATTCCGGGCGACTATGTCGCGGATGAGGGAGATTTTCTCCGCATCGCTGGGGCGGGTCTTGACCGTCAGATCGTGGACTTTGGACGCGACGACATAGCTGTCGTCCCGCGCCAGCAGCACCGGCAGGCGGAGGGCGCGCAGGGCGCGCAAGCTGGCGCTGCCGGGTTTTAGTCCGCCGGTTAGGACTATGCCGGCCATGGCGTGCCCACTGGCGCAGGCCGCCGCCAGGATGTCTTCGCGGTCGCCGGGGGTGATCAAGAGCACCCCCGGCTTGAAATAATGCTGGGCATTTTGCGCGCCCATCGCGCCGACGACGACGTCTTCCACCGCCGCATGCAGCGAGGGCGGGTCATTGACCACCTCGGCGTCGAGTTCCTCGCGGACCAGATCCATCGTGGGCTGGCTCAGAATGATCTGGTGCGGAATGACCCCGAGCAATTCGAGACCTTTGCGTTTCAGCCCACGACGGGCGAAGTCCGCGACGTAATCCACCTTGTCGTCGAGCACCTGGTTGAGGATGACGCCGATGATCTCCACGCCCTCCTTATCGAACAACGCCTGGTTCAAGGCGACCTCATCAATCGGTTTGCCAATGCCGCCGCGCGCCACGATGATGACTTTGCAGCCGAGATGCTTGGCCACCTGGGCGTTCGACAGATCAAACACGGAGCCGACGCCTGCATGGCCCGAACCTTCGCAGAGGACGAAATCTTTTTCCCAAGCCACGCGATCAAACGCTTTCTGAATCTTTTTGACGAGGGTCTCATTGTTGGCCGCCTGCAAATACTTGCGGGTGAAATCCGGTTCGACGGCGATCGGGCTCATGTCCACGAGGGGGCAGTTGAGGCGAAAGACCGAGTCCATCAACACGGTGTCTTCATCAATCTTTTGCTCCGCCACCTCCACAAAGCGCTGGCCCACCGGTTTGATGTAGCCGATGCGCGGGAAGTGTTTTTGCAGCGCGGCGATGAGACCGAGCGAGGTGGTGGTTTTGCCGTCGTTCTGACGGGTGGCGGCGATGAAGACGCGGGGGGTGACAGTATTCATTTACTCGCCGGGCAATGTTCCGCCGGCATCCGGATGCAACTCCGGATAACTGATCGCCTGCACGCCGACAATGGCCGCGACCCCCAGGATGTCATGCGCATTGGAGCCGCGCGAGACATCCGCTGCCGGCCGGTCCAGGCCGAGGAGAATCTGGCCGTAGGCATTTGCGTGGCCGATGAGCCGGACGAGCTTGCTCGCAATGTTGCCGGAGTTGAGATCGGGGAAAATCAAGACGTTCGCCCGGCCGGCTACCTTGCTGTCGGAACATTTGCGTTCGGCAATGTCCGGCACGAGCGCGGCGTCCACCTGGAGTTCACCGTCGAAATCGCATTCGAAGCGGAACTTCTCGGCCTTCTGCCGCGCAAGCGCCGTGGCGGCCTGCACTTTGCCGATGGAGGGATGCGTGGCGCTGCCTTTCGTCGAGAACGATAACAGGCCCACGCGGGGGCGGATGTTGAGCAGGTGCCGCGCGAGTTGCGCCGTCGAAAGGGCGATTTCGGAGAGTTGCTCCACCGTGGGATCCGGCACCACGCCGCAATCGGCCATGAACAAGACGCCGTTTTCACCAAAGCGGGTGTCTTCGACTTCCATCACCATGCAACTCGAAACGACCTTGGCTTTGGGCGCGATCTTGATGATCTGAAACAATGGCCGCAGGACGCTGCCCGTGATATGGCTGACGCCGGAAATAAGGCCGTCGGCCTGGTGCATCGCCACCATCATCGCGCCGAAATAATTCGGCTGGCGCACGGCTTCGCGCGCTTCGGCTTCCTTGATGCCCTTTTCGCGGCGCAATGAATGAAAGCGGCGAGTGAAGTTTTCCAACTCCTCACTTTCGCTGGGATTGATGACGCGGATGCCTTCGAGCGAGATGTTCAAGTCCGCCGCGGTCTGCTTTACCTGGGTGCGGTCCCCGAGCAGGATGGGCGCGCCGAGCCGCAAGGCATGAAATTGCCGGGCCGCCTGCAACACGCGCGGCTCCGCGCCTTCCGGAAAGACAATCCGCTTCGGATGCCGCTGGAGTTTTTCAATTACGTTACCAATGAATCGCATGGCGAAAGGTTAGCGGGCGCAGGTGAAACCGCAATAGCGATGCGAAGGCATGATGGTTGATCCCCCTCGCCTTAGCGCCGGCACAATATCGGAGATTGGATGGATCGGATCCGACCTTGGGCGCAGCCGAATCGCTGGCGCGTTGCTTTTCGTTGAACAATTCACCCCGCCAAAGCCTGGCCCCATTGCGGTCTCGGTAAGGTCATTTCATCGCCTGATCGCGCGCTTGTTTCTGCGTGGTCGTCAGGCTACGATTGGGCCATGACAAGCTTTGGCGAAGTCGTGGATTCGATTGGAGCGCTCCGGGCTGAGCTGCAGGAATCATTGGTGGTATTCATGACGCCGCGGCTCGCCGAACCCCGCCGTGAGGCATCGGTTGAGTTCGTTCAGAAAGCCCGGAAGGCATTCAAGACCGGGAGGCTGCGCGCGGCCATTCCAGTGGAAGTCAGGGGCGAGGTTACCGCGTGAACCGGT
>JADLHS010000119.1 GCA_020848635.1 Limisphaerales bacterium | reverse complement strand
TAGTTTTGAACTCAAATTCCCCAGCCACCGTTTGGTGAACCGGGCGTGTGCCCACCGATTGCTTGTGTTTCATTCACCAACAATCAATTCCTAATCGTGGCCCCTTTTCAACTACATCGTTCCGGCTAAGCGCACAATGGCTGCCACCCATTGGCCCTTTGCGGGCGCGGTGACGGTAACCGTCCTCCCACCGTCCAACCGTTCGGATTGTCCCCACTCGCCACTACCAATATCAATCCACCGCACGCCGAAGCGGCCCGGTGCATGCTTGAGGTCCAAGCCGACCGCCCCGCCATCCGTGAAATAGAGCGCGTAAGCCCGGCCCGGCTGGGCGGCGAGGTAGGCTTCGTTGCCCTCACGGTCGCTGAGAAGTTCGTTGGCGGGTTCAATATCCCAGAGCTTGATGAGCGACTCCAGCTTGCGCGCCGCCTGGATCGTGGCGACCGCCGGTTGAGAAAGGCCCAATCCGGAACCGGGGCGATGAAATCGCGCCGCGGCCGCTCCGCCGATGACGTGCCGCCAGAATCGCTCCAGACCGTCGCGGTTGTTGCCGAAGCGTCCCGTATCGGCGCCGTAGGTTTTCACGGTGTTGAGCGGACGCGGCTGGCTGGCCACCCGCACCCGCACCCATTGGAAGTTGTTCCAATGTTCCTGGGCCTTTTTCTGGTTATTCTGCGACACATCGCAGAAGTCATAGCGCTCGGGATGATCGAAGGTGCGCTTGTGCTCCTCGGCCTTGAGGTCCCAGGCATCCCACATCTCGGTCACGCAAACCTGTTTGCCGGCCTCGCGGGCGCTTTGCTTGATGTATTCCGCCCAGTAGTCCCCCCACGCCTCCGGGGCGGACGTCTCGTTGTCCATGCAATACAGCAGATGGTCGTGCTTGAGCGAGTAGGAGAGCATCTTGTCCACGAACCGCTGCTGATACTTCAGGACCACGGTGTTGTTACGCTGCTTGGGCGTGGTGAAAAAGAACGGCTGCCGGTTCTGACCGGGATGATCGGGATATTCCACCGCCAGGCCGGATTGCTCGGTGGTGTAATTGATGTTGTTCTTTGGGTTGTAAGGATGTGGGGGCCAGTTCTTGGTGGAGTAATCGAAGCGGTCCCAGACTTCGATTTGCACGATAATGTCGCGCTCAGCCGTCCAGCGCAGCAGGTTTTCGAAGCGCCGCCAGTATTCCTCGTTCCACTCGTCGAGATCGTATTTGCCGTCCGGCAAATGACCAAAAGGGTAAACCTCAAAGCCCAGGTCCGCTCGATCGCTCATCGTGTTGCGGATGTAATTACCGCCGGGGGCAAGGATTTCGTCGAGGTGTGCCTTGAGGTCCGGAATCTGGAACAGGTTGTCGTCCTTGCTTCCGCCCAACAACAACACTGGTTGGCCCTTGTATTGCCAGTACCGCGGGTTTGAGGTCCACGGCTGGATGCGGCCTGCGTCTCCGGCGGTATTGTCGGCCAAGCAGCCAGTGCCCGCCAAGATCAAAGTCCACGACAAAGCTGTATTCATGATGCGCCGCCGCAACGAGTGGCCCGCGCTCGAGACGTCGTTCGTACCGGGGCTGAAGGTTGAATTTGACATGGCTCGATTGAACTTACAGGGGGCGGAAAGATCGTTTCAACTTGATTTCCGGCTTGGGAAGAAACCACCGGTCGCGCAAGGCGGCCCAGTTTCCATCCGCCGCCGGCCCCACCTGCCACGTTTGCCAGCCCTGTGCGCGGGCCGGCTCGATGTCGTTGTCGCGGCGGTCGCCGACCATGAGCGTCTCGGCCGGGCGGATGCCACGCGCTTCGAGGCGCGCGGTCAGGATGCGGAAGACATGGGGGTCGGGTTTGCTGAATCCGTGTTCAAAGGACCAAAAACGAAGTCCGCGGTCGAACAGGGAGAGGTTCAGTCCGGGGGCCTGGAGCGCGGCGGTGAGTTCGCGGAGCGTGTAAGCCTGCGCGTTGGAGGCGATGCCGAGCAGGATTCCGTCGTCATTCAGCTGCCGCAGACATGCCTCGGCGCCATCAGCCAATCGCAAGGTGCGGCCCAGTTGCATTTGCCGATAGAGGAACTCGTCGAGCGTGGGAGCGGCCAGGCGGGCGAGGCTGGGAATCGCCTCCAGCACCACCGATGGCCACTGAATTTCAGGCCACTGAATCCCGCGCGCGCGCGCCGCCGCGTGTTGGCGTGCAATGATCCGGGCGGCGCGCACCGAGAATTCCGTCCGGCTGACGGGCGGCGGGGTCTGGAGCGTCGCTTCAAAGAGTCGCTGCCAGAGGGCGTCGGCGTTGGTGGGCGGCGGGCCGACATCAAGGATCGTCGAATAAATGTCGAAGATGACCACCTGGATCTTCATGCGTTCTTGCTCCATAAAAGCGGATAGACATTTCGCGCGTCCAGTTTGCTGGCGATGAAATCAGATTGAACCTTCACCGGCGAGAACGCTGGCGGGCGGGAACCGGAATTCGCGGTCAGCGCGGCAAAAAACCTCCGCGCGTAGGCTGCGCCGTCCAACCAGCTTTTGGCGCGGCGCGGCCACGGGGTCACCCGCAGCTTTCCCGCCGCCGCGCGGCCGCGCCATGTTTCAAGCCATGGATTCAGTGGCGCGCAGGCCCCCCACGTTTCTTTAGCTGGGTGCGTCAGCACCTCCAGTTGGGCGGTGAGTGTCAACCGACTGAAGGGCACGGTGCGCGGGCGGGCGTTGGCGAGCACTGGCGGAGGCAATGCCCGCTTGCGGGCAAACGCCGGCAGGGTAGCCCGCCATTCGTTGAACCGCTTTTGCTGTCGGGCGCGCTCGGCTGGCCAATCGAACAACTCGGGTGCGATCAGGATTTCGTCGTACGCCTGCGGGAAGCGAAAACCAAAGCGGTCGAGATCGGGTGCGATGTTCGGCAGGTGGCGTGCGATCAGCGGTCGCTGGGCGGCGGCGGCTTCCAGGTAGGGCAGACCAAAGCCTTCTTGAATCGAGGTGAGCAACACGGCTTCACTCGCGGCCAGCAACTCCGGGATGCTGGGTTTGCGGGATTCTTTGCCGGCCAGCACCCCGAGGCGCAAGCGTCTGTGATGCTGGTGCGCGGTGCGTTTCAAGGCGTCAAAGTAAGGCAACTCGTCGGCCGAACTCGCCGCCCCGGTCACCACCAGCCACGCTTCGGGCCGTAGCCAGCGCGTGAGCAACAACGCCTCGGCGATGTTCTTCCGCCGGAGCGTGCGACACGGAAGCAACCACACGGGCGCGTCGGCGTGCCCCAGCTTGCTCCGCAACCAGTGCTGGGCGGAATGAATGCGAGTTAGGGACGGCAACGGTGCGGCTTCCGTGAAGTTGGGCAGCCAGAGCGCACTTTTTCCGAAGTGACGCGTGAGAATGGCTGCGTCGGCATGATTGATGGCCGCATGAAGAACGCGGTTTTGTGGCGGGAACACGGCCTGCGCGGCGTCGGCCAGCCTGCGGACGCCGCTGCGGCGCATCTCCGGCCAACGAACCCAGCGGTTGTCGAACCACCAATCGTGATGATGCGCGACGAGTGGGATGTCGCGCCCGGCGCAGGCAGCGGTGAGTTCGCGAGTGAGGAGCAGATTGCGACCCACGCCCAGATTGTGCGCCCAGACAAGACAGTTTACGGTGTTGGAATTGGCGAACAACTTTTTCACCGTGCGGCGGATTCGCGTGATGATTCGTTCCGGTGAACCGCGCTGTTCGGAGAGGTAGTTGAATGACGGTTCGACCAACACCGCAATGGGCACACCGGCGAGTTGGTGCGCGAAGTGATCGTGCCATGGGTGGTCGGCAGGTTCGCCAGTCGCGATCACGACCTTCGTGATGGGGCGTGGAGCATTGCGCACGAGGTGCGGCGTGGCGAGTTCGATGATGCGCCGAATGCCGCCGGGTCGAAGGTGATAATGAACGATGACCAGCGTCACAGATACATTAGTGTCGCCAACAACTCGCGATGGTCAATCGTTTGCGTTGGGCGTGCCGTACTTTCTTTCGCCTTACCTTGCGCTTCGAGTCTTTGCCCGTTACTTTGTCAACGCAGCGTAAAAGGGTCTGGGGGAGCCTTCCCCTGGAGGAAACTGGATGGTCGGGCCGCCATCCGATGAAATGAATTGCATTTAATGCAATGAAACATCGGACATTGTTGTGCCTGAATTAACATTCCCACTGAGAAGGGTTTTGATCGCTTCGCTTTGAGCATCGCGAGACGACACGCGCACTGCGTTTCCCTTCTCAAGTCGGGTATTGATTCAACCCACAGCCGAGTCCTTCCAGTTATGAGCAAGAAGATGGCAAGTATCCTGATCGCATACGGCGGCGGGTTGGCCGGTCTCGGTTTCGTTCTCCATCAAATCGCACCGGTGTTCGGCAAAGTCACCTTTATCGCCGGTCTCGTCGTCGGTGGGTTGTGCCAGCTTTGGGGCATCGCTGCGTTGGCGGGTATGAAGTGGCGGGCGTGGGCTGTTCTCACTATGATTGCAGTGGCTTTCGTGTTGTTGCACCAGACAGTCAATGTCTGGATGGCATCCGCAGGGGAAAATTCAGCCAGCCTCACGGTCCGTCTGTTGGTGGTGGGGATGTTGGTTCTGACGATCGGCATGCTCATGTATCTACTCCATGGTGAGCGCCCGGCGGAGTTCTATCAAAAAGCAGCAACCCGTAACCCCGATCCGTTTTCGAGCGGGAAAGAGCCGCAATCGCGGGACACGCGGTCCAAGCGATGAACCCAAATCTCGATTTCGATCTGCTGCTCTACGGAGTCATGCTGGCGGGGTTCGGTGTGCTGGCGCACCGGCTCGCTCCCGATTTCGGCAATGCGATTCTTATTACGGGAATCGCGGGTGGCCTTGCGTCAGTGTTTTGGGGCGTGCTGGGGCTGAGGGGGTTTCGGTGGCGGATCTGGCCCATCAGCACGTTGATTCTCGTGGACATTCTGTTGTTGATTCAAGCCGTCATAGCTTGGCTGGAAATCAAGAGTGGGAATGATGCATTCAAACCAGTGGCGATGACCCTGACATTGCTATTGGCGTTCGGCATTGGGCAACTGGTCAACTTTTTGCAGGGGCGTAGTCGTGAAAAGTAATTGCAATGACGCAGAGAGCTTTTTTGCGCGACGGCTTGCGTCGGGCGATAGCCGCCACGTAAGCTAATGCTGATTTGCAAAGGGTCTGGGAGAGCTATCTTCTGGAGGCAAGCGAGATGGTCGGGCCGCCATCCATTAACAAATTCGTCCACGTCTTTGTCCGGTGGGCGAAAGCATCTTGGTCAAGTGATCACTCAAATACATGTCTGACTTCTTTCAAACCGGCGCGATCGCCACGCTGCACCGCCTCGGGCAGACGGACCTGCCGCGGCTGGAACGGGAACTGCAGGAATTCGCCAAGGAAACTCCCATCGCGCTCGTGCTGCCCTGCCACATCAACGAAGTGGGCAGCAAGGCGCTCAAGGGCATCATTCGCGAATTGTCACGCGTTTCTTATCTCAAGCAAATTGTCGTGGGCATCGACGGCGCGCGCGGCGTGCGGCAGTGGCAGAAAGCCCGGCATTTCTTCCGCGTGATGCCGCAGAAGCCGCGGCTCCTTTGGAATGACGGCCCGCGCATGTGCGCCCTGTTCGAGAAGTTGGAGGCAGCTGACATCTCCTCCGGCCCGACCGGCAAGGGGCGCAACGTGTGGATTTGTTTCGGCTATGTGCTCGCGAGCGAGCAAGCGCGCATGGTGGCCGCGCACGATTGCGATATTCTCACCTACAATCGCGAATTGCTGGCCCGGCTGTGCTACCCGGTGGCCCATCCGAGCCTCGGCCTGGACTTCTGCAAGGGTTACACGGCGCGCTACACAACCAAGCTTAATGGACGGGTCATGCGCCTGATGTTTACGCCACTCATCCGCTCGCTGGAATCCATCCTCGGCGCGCACCCCTTGCTGGTCTATCTCGACACCTTCCGCTACCCGCTCTCCGGCGAAATTTGCCTGGATACCGACCTCATCCGTCGCGTGCGGGTCCCGTCGGACTGGGGGCTGGAAGTCGGCATGCTGGCGGAGGTGTTTCGCAATTCGGCCGCCCGCGCCATTTGCCAGAGCGAGCTTGCCGAAAGCTACGATCACAAGCATCAGGAACTCTCCGCCCGCGATCCGGAAAAGGGACTGAACCGCATGGCGACCGACGTTGCCAAGGTCATCTTCCGGGTGATGGCGGCCGAGGGCATCCGCATGGACGCGGGCCTGTTCGACACGCTGTTAAGCGCCTATGTGCGCCGGGCCGAAGACACCCTCCGCCACTACAATGCCGACGCCCTGGTCAACGGCATGACTTTCGGACGCCACGAAGAGGAGTTGGCCGTGGCCACTTTCGCGCGCAGCATTCGCGCAGCTGCCAAGGCTTTTCTCGACGACCCGCTGGGTGCGCCACTGATTCCCAACTGGAATCGGGTGGAATCCGCGCTGCCCAAGTTTCTCGACGAACTGAACGACGCGGTGCGGGCGGACAACGAGTAGTCAACGGGCGGGAGCCGGCCTCGCGGTGCGGTTTAGCGGCGGTCATCGGTCGGACTTCAAGCGCCCGCCGCCAATTTCAGGAAAGGGATGATCTGCTTTTGCAATTCGGCTGCTGTGAGCTTCAAAACGTCATCCAGCGGGGTCGCGTTGGCGACGTCGAATTTGCCGGAGACGCTGCGGCGCAAAGTCGTCAAGTGCGCGCCGCAGCCGAGTTTCTGACCCAAGTCGTGGGCGATGCTGCGAACGTACGTGCCTTTGGTGCTGGCGAGTTTGAACGTTGCCATCGGTTCCTGGTATTCGATGAACCGAAAGTTGTAAATGTGGATGAGGCGGGGGGCGCGCTCCACCTCGATGCCTTTGCGGGCCAGTTTGTAAAGGGGTACCCCGTTTTTCTTGATGGCGGAAACCATCGGCGGAACTTGCATCTGGTCGCCGATGAAGGTGGCGGCGGATTCGTTAAGCTCTTCCAGCGTGATCGGCGGGACGGGCAGGGAGGCGATGAGCTCGCCGTCGGCGTCGTAGCTGTCGGTGGTCTCACCGAATTTCATCGTGCCTTCATAGACCTTGTCGTCGCCCATGAGCTTTTCGGAAAGCTTCGTGCCCCGGCCCAGGACGATGATGAGTAAACCGGTGGCATTCGGATCGAGCGTGCCGCAGTGGCCGACCTTCTTGATCCGAAACTGGCGGCGGATGGCATCCACGACGTCATGGGAGGTTGGGCCGCTGGGTTTGTCAATGAGCAGGGCGCCGTCGAGCGCGTTGAATTCTTGCATGGCGAAATTACCGCGCGGCGTTGATCGCCTTTTTGATGGCGGCCACGACCCGGCGTTGTGTGGAGAGCGGGCTGCCAACGATGCGCGCGCCGGCAGCGGCCGGATGACCGCCCCCACCGAACTGGCCGCAAATATCGCTGACGTTCACCTGGTTGCTCTTGGAGCGGAGGCTGATGCGCGTAACCTCCGGCTCGAGCTCTTCGAAGACGCAGGCAACAACGACGGGCTCAATGGCGCGAATGTGGTCAATCAGCCCCTCGGAGTCCGCGCTGTCCGCGCCTGTACGGGAGAAATCAGCTTGTTTAAGCCAGAAGTAGGCGATGCGGTCGTCGTGCGTAAGCCGAAACTTGTTGTAAACGTGCTTGAGCAACCGGGCCCGGGGCAGGGGATAGGACTGGTACACCTCATCGCAAATCTTCGCGAGGTTGGCGCCGCGAGTGACGAGTTCCGCGCCGACGTGGAAGGAGCCGGGCCGCGTGTTCGGGTACTGAAACGAACCGGTATCGGTGGAGACTGCGGTGAACAGGCAATCGGCGATGGGTTTGGTGATCGGCCAGCGGGCGGTTTTGAGCAGGCGGAAGATCAACTCGCCGGTGGAAGGCTCACGCGGGGAAACCCAGTTCAAATCCCCGTACCGGGTGTTGCTTTCGTGATGGTCAATGTTGAGGAGCTGCTTCCGTTGGGTAACGTATTTGCCTACCGTCCCGAGTCGTTCGAAGCTGGCGCAGTCAGTGGCGATGACGAGATCAAACTTTTGACCATGCCGGGGTTTTTGGATGTCGCCGTCCGGATCGAGAAACTTATATTTCTGCGGCAGGGAATCCTGATTCCAGCAGACGACTTTCTTGCCCTCAGCGCGCAAGGCGAGCATGAGGCCGAGTTGGGAACCGGCACAGTCACCGTCGGGCCGCATGTGGCCGACGATGCAAATGGTGCGCGCGGCCCGGATGGCTTCGAGGATGCGGACAACAATTTGCGGGTGGCTTTTCATCAGCGGGCGGCCGGGCGGCCTCAGGGCTCGGGAGTTTGTTCAGGAACAGGCGCGGTCTTGTCCAGCTCTTCAATGATTTGCATGACACGATTGCCCCGGACAATCGAGTCGTCCACGACGAAGCGGAGCGTGGGCGTATAGCGCAGGATTACCGACTTGGCCACGAGTCCCTGGAGGCGCGAACGATGTTCGGTGAGCAGCGCCAACCCGCGCTTCTGCTGATCGGCGTTGCCCAGAATGCTGATGAAAACAACGGCGGATTTGAGGTCGCCAGTGCAGTCAACGTCGTTGACGGAGATCAGCCCAGCTTCGCTCACGTTGAATTCCCGGCGGATGGCCTCGCCAATGGCGCGCTTGAGCAACTCGCGGACTCGTTGTTGACGGAGGTTAGGCATGCCGGTTTAGGAGAGTATAACCAGAATCGCGCTTGCAATCAGGCGGCTAGTGCGTGGGCGTTTGGGGACACCCGCTTGAGTCTTCTCTTGGTCGCCAACATTCTCATTTTACAACTTGGCCGCCACTTTTTCGATGGTGTAACACTCGACCACGTCCCCCACTTGGATTTCCGAGAAGCCTTCAATGCGAATGCCGCATTCGAGCCCGGCGCGCACTTCATTGACTTCGTCCTGGAAGCGGCGCAGCGACTGGGTGACGCCTTCGTAAATGACATCTTTGCGGCGCCGCACGCGCACCTTGCCCCGCACGATCCGGCCAACCGTGACCATCGATCCGGCCACCGGCATGCCTTTGGAGAGTTCAAACACCTGTCGCACATCGGCGGAGCCAACGATGACTTCTTTGGCAATCGGATCGAGCAAGCCCGCCATGCCGTCCTTCACCTGATCAATGAGTTCGTATATGATGGCGTAAAGTTTGACCTGCACATTGGCGTGCTTGGCCTTTTCCGCGGCGGTGCTGTCCAATCGCGTGTGGAAGCCGAGAATGACGCCGTGGGACGCTGAGGCCAGGGCGACATCGTTTTCGCTGATCGTACCGACGTCACTGTGGATGACTTCGAGCGCCACTTTGTCGGTATCAATCTTCTTGAGCGCCTCGACGATGGCTTCGACCGAACCTTGTGTGTCGGCTTTAACAACGACCTTGAGGGTTTTGCCAGCCTGGGAGTCGAGGGTGGCGAAGAGATTCTCCAGTGTGACTTTTGATTTCGCCTCGAGATTTTCGGTGCGATCGGCCTGGGCGCGTTCGGCGGCGAGATCCCGGGCGGAGCGTTCGTTCTCGCATACGGTGAATTCGAGACCGGCGTCGGGCACACCGTTGAGACCAAGAATTTTTACGGCGACGGACGGCGAGGCTTCCTTCAGTCGCTTGCCTTCCTCGTTGATGAGCGCCCGAGCCTTGCCGTAAAACTCCCCACAGAGGATGACGTCACCGACGCGGAGCGTGCCTTTGCGCACGAGGACGGTCGCGATGGGACCGCCGGGCTCGATGCCGGATTCGATCACGTTGCCTTTAGCCATGCGGTCCGGGTTGGCTTTCAGCTCCAGCAAATCGGCCTGGAGCAAAATCATTTCGAGCAGCTTGTCCACGCCCTGCTTCGTCAGGGCGGAACAATCCACGAAAATGGTTTCGCCGCCCCAATCATCGGGCACGAGCCCTTTTTCCTGCAACTGCTGGCGGACCTTCATCGGGTTTGCGTTCGGGTGGTCGCACTTGTTGACGGCCACCAGAATCGGGACCCGCGCGGCTTTGGCGTGGTTGAGCGCCTCGATCGTCTGCGGCATTACCCCATCATTGGCAGCGACCACGAGCACGACGATGTCGGTCACGGTGGCCCCGCGCGCCCGCATGGAACTGAACGCGGCGTGGCCGGGCGTATCGAGGAAGGTGATCTGTTGCAGATCCTTCTTTCGCTCCGGGTGTGGGAAGGAAATAGTGTAGGCGCCAATGTGCTGCGTGATGCCGCCGGCTTCGCCTGCGGCGACGTTGGCTTTTCGAATCACGTCGAGGAGCGAGGTCTTGCCGTGGTCTACATGGCCCATGATGGTGACAACGGGCGGACGCGGCTTGAGTTGTTCCGGTTTATCCTCGGTATCAACTTCGATCTTTTTGACGGGCGCGTGAACCTGACCCTCGCCTTTGGCGCGCTTCTCGACCTCAAATTTGAAGCCATACTTGGCGGAAATCTGCTGCGCGATTTTTTCGTCAATTGCCTGGTTCACGTTGGCAAAAACGCCCGCCTCCATCAGATCGGCAATGATCTTGAACGGCTTCTGCTTCAGCTGTTCGGCCAGTTCGCGGACGATGATGGGAGGCTTGATGATGATGACCTGCGCACCTTCGGGGAGTATGAATTTCGGGGCGGCTGGTTTGGCGGGCTCGGTTGGCCTCTGGCCGCCGGTCGGTCTTTGCTGGCCGGGAAATCGCTGGCCTGGGCCGCCGGCGACGCCGCGTACCGGACGATTATCACCTCGCCGCAAGAACTCCGTGCGACCGGGTTCGGCTGGTCGGTTGGTGGGTCTGACATTGCCACCACGATCACCGGGCCGGGGGGCGGGTCTTTGCGCGAGTTGAATGAAGCCGACCTTCTCACCGACCTTGGGTTTGGGCGGCTCAACCGGGGCCGCCGGGGGGGCGACTGGAGCAGCGGTGGGTGGTAGTTCAACGGCCTCGACGGGCGTAGGCTCGGTCACCGGGTTAACAGCTACCGGCTCGGTGATGATGGGAGGCTCGGCTGGTGCTGGTGGCGGTGGTGGAGGGGGGGGCGGCGCGGAGACGATGATGATTGGCTCAGGTGTCGCCGGTCTGGGTGGTTCCGGCGGCGGCTTGGGTGCGGAAAGCTCTGGATGGTCTTTGAGAATCTGCTCTTCGAGATACTCGGCGGTGATTTTATCGAGCGAGCTGGAGGGTACTTTCGCGGCGGCAATGCCCAAAGCCTTGGCTTTGGAGATGATTTCCTTGTTCTCCAAGCCGAGCTTTTTCGAGATATCGTAAATGCGTACGGGCATAATTCTTCCAAACCAACCACCTATTTGGGCAATACGCCTTCATAGGGCTAAATCGAACCGAATGGCACCGGTGACACGACCGCCACGGCTAATTCGTTTCCGGTGCTTCGCCATCTTTAAACTTGCGGCGCAGGGATTCCGCGCGGGCGGCGTTCAGCACGGTGCCCGCCTGCTCACCGATTTGCGGAATATCGGCGAGGTCAGTTTCCTCGGCCTGCAACAAGTCTTCCAAACGCGTCAGGCCGGCATGCACGAGAGCATCCGCTTGCTCCCGGGTAATGCCTTCGATGGCCGCCAGTAACTCCACAGCTTCGGCCACTTTCTCTTCAAACCCGTGGGTAACCACGACTTCCGCCTCGATATCCACCTGCCAGCCGGTGAGCTTCGAAGTGAGCCGGGCATTTTGTCCCCGTTTGCCGATGGCAAGCGAGAGTTGATCATCGCTGACAATGATTCGGGCGCGCTTGCGGGGTTCGTCCAATTCAAAAGTCTTGAGCGTGGCCGGTGACAGTGCATTGGTGATGAAGGTGCGGATGTTCGAATCCCAGCGAATGATGTCCACCTTCTCGTTGTTCAGCTCGCGCACGATGTTCTTCACGCGCTGACCGCGCAAACCGACGCACGCTCCGACGGGATCCACCTTGGCGTCGCGCGTCCACACCGCGAGCTTGGTGCGGAAACCGGGTTCCCGTGCGATTCCCTTGATTTCGATTGTGCCGTCGTTAATTTCGGAGACTTCCACCTGAAACAGCTTGATGACAAAACGCGGGTCGGCGCGGGACAAAATAATCTCCGGTCCGTGCGGCCCTTGCTCCACCGCCTTGACGAAGCAACGAATGCGCTCGCCCACCTGATATTCTTCGGTCGGCACCCGTTCTTTGTTGGGAAGCAGCGCCTCGTATTTGCCGAGGTCCACCAAGACGTCCGACCGGTCAAAGCGCCGCACGGTTCCGCTGATGATGTCGCCGACGCGGTCTTTGAACTCAGCGAAGATCAGCGCCTTTTCCGCCCGGCGGAGTTGCTGCATCAATGCCTGCTTGGCGTACTGGGAAGCGATGCGCCCAAAGCCGGTGGGCGTGACTTCGATCTCCATTTCCTCGCCGACTTGGGCATCGGCCTTGATGCGCCGGGCGTCAAAGACGGAAATCTGGTCGTGTTTGGAGATGACTTTCTCCGAGACAATGAGCTTGGCGAAGGCCTTAATGTCGCCGTTCTTGGGGTCAATGGCCACGCGCAGTTCACGCGCCGGGCCAACCGCCTTCTTTGCAGCGGACAACAACGCTTCCTGGACAGCACCCACCAGGACATCCCGGCTGATGCCCTTCTCGCGCTCCCAGAATTCCAAGACTGCTAAAAAATCGGCGTTCATAAGCTCGTAACGGTAGTCCCATCGGGGGAACAAAAAAGCCGGCAGATTGTTACTCTTCCGACTTGGCCCACCGGTTTCACCCGGCAACTTTACCGTTCAATAGGTAACTTAGGAAACCCGACATTGCGTCGTCAAGCTCAAAGGGTAGATGATTTTTGCCGAATGACCCACCCGAGAAAGTGGTTCTGACTTCCCCTAGCGGGTAATCCAGCCACCGCCGATAACCAGATCCTCCTGGTAAAAAACCGCCGCTTGTCCTGGCGTGATGGCGCGTTGCGGGGTGTGCAATTTCACCTTTGCCCGCCCGTCCGGTTGTGACGTTACGGTCGCCGGGGTGCCCGGATGGTTGTAGCGAATCTTCGCCGTCACGTGGATCGAATCTGGCGGCATGTCGAATGGGATCCAGTTGCAACGGTCCACGATGAATTCGTCCTGGTCCAGCGCCGAGTCATCCCCGACCACAACGCGGTTGTGCTCCGCGTCCAATTCAACGACATAGAGCGGCTGGGGCGAGGAAAGCCCCAGCCCTTTCCGCTGGCCGATGGTGTAAAACTCAATGCCATCGTGATGTCCGAGCAATTGGCCACGCAGGTCCACGATCTCGCCACGATGCTTCTGGACCAGGTTGGCCTGCTGCAGAAACCCGCCGTAATCATTATCTGGCACGAAGCAGATTTCCATGCTCTCCGCTTTGTCGGCGGTTTTGAGATTGCAGTGCCGCGCCACTTCGCGCGTATCGCTTTTGGTCTTTTCGCCGAGCGGGAACATGGCCCGTGCGAGCTGATCCTGCCGGAGCGAGAAGAGGAAATAACTTTGATCCTTCTTCAAATCGCGGCCGCGCTTTAGCAAATACCGCCCCGCCCCCGGTATGCTGTTCACCCGCGCTTCAGCCGATCCGGAGTGGGGCGGGGCAGGGGGACGTTCAATCCGTGCAAAATGTCCGGTGGCTATGAATTCCGCCCCGAGCTGATCCGCCCGGTCAATGAGCCGGCCGAACTTCAAATTCTGGTTGCACATGACGCACGGATTCGGGGTGCGCCCGGCTTTGTACTCGGATGCGAAGTATTGGATGACCTGCTTTTGAAACTGGTCCGCCTCGTTAATGAGATAGTAAGGAATCCCGAGCTTGTGGCAGACTGACCGCGCATCTGTCACGGCCTGCGGCCCGCAACACTTGTCCTCGGCTCGCGACACGCAATCCTGCGGCCAGAGTTTGAGTGTGATGCCCACCACCTCATAGCCCTGCTCCAGCAAGAGCGCCGCCGTTGCGGAGGAATCCACTCCTCCGCTCATGCCACAGATGACGCGCGTTTTGCTCAAGCCAATCACAGCCGGGAATTGTAGCTGGCAAAACGGCACTGGCAAGGGTGGTGCGCAGGGCAAAAAAAACACCGCGTCCCCACTTCCGGTCCCGCCATCGCCTCATCCCCTCTTCAAGCTTACGGTAAGTCCGTCGTGCCCATCAAATAGCGGTCGCACTCGCGTGCGGCGCCACGGCCTTCATTGAACGCCCACACAACGAGGCTCTGGCCGCGGCGGCAATCTCCGGCGGCAAAGACGCCCTTGATGTTCGTGGTGTACTTTTCGAAGTCGGCTTTGGCGTTCGAGCGGGGGTCGCGTTCGATGCCGAGTGATTCGAGCAGCGGCTGTTCCGGCCCGAGGAAACCCATCGCCAGCAGGACAAGTTGCGCGGGCAGGATTTTTTCCGTGCCGGGCAAGTGCCTGGGGATGAACTGGCCTTTTTCGTTCTTCGTCCACTCCACTTGCACGGTGTGGACAGCTTTAACGTGGCCATGGGTGTCGGCTTCGAATTTCGTAGCGGTGGTGAGATAGACGCGCGGGTCCGCGCCAAATTTTGCGGCGGCTTCCTCCTGCCCATAATCCAACTTGTAAGTCTTCGGCCATTCGGGCCACGGATTGTCCTTGGCCCGATGTTGCGGCGGCTTCGGCAAAATCTCCACCTGCACCAGACTCTTGCAGCCGTGGCGCATTGAAGTGCCGACGCAATCTGTGCCGGTGTCTCCGCCGCCGATGACCACGACATCCTTGCCGGCGGCGTCAATGAAACTACCATTTTTGTGGCCATCGAGCACCGCTTGCGTGTTCGCGGTCAGAAAATCCATTGCGAAGTGAACGCCCTTGAGCGGGCGGCCTTCGATCGGCAGGTCGCGGGGCTTGGTTGCGCCGGTGGCCAGAAGCACCGCATCAAATGCCTTCAAAAGTGTTTCCGCCGGGAGATTGACACCCACCTCGGTGTTGCAAACGAACTTCACGCCTTCTTTCTCCAGTAAATTCAAGCGCCGGAGCACGACTTCGCTCTTGTCGAGCTTCATGTTGGGGATGCCATACATGAGCAACCCTCCGGGGCGGTCGGCGCGTTCAAAAACGGTGACTAGATGACCCGCCTTGTTGAGTTGCGCGGCGGCGCTCAAGCCCGCCGGGCCGGAGCCGATGACCGCGACTTTTTTGCCGGTGCGCTTCTTCGGTGGTTCGGGCTTGACCCAGCCATTTTCCCAGCCGTGATCAATGATCGTGCATTCGATGTTCTTAATGGTGACGGCGGGTTCGTTCATGCCGAGCACGCACGAACCTTCGCAGGGCGCCGGGCACACGCGACCGGTGAACTCCGGGAAATTATTCGTTTTGTGCAGCCGCACCAGGGCCTCTTTCCACAGGCCGCGATAGACAAGGTCGTTCCATTCGGGAATGAGGTTGTGAATCGGGCAGCCGCTGGCCATGCCAGTGACCAGTTGGCCCGTGTGGCAGAAGGGAATGCCGCAATCCATGCACCGCGCCCCCTGCTTGCGAAGATCCGCCTCGGGCATGTGGAGGTGGAACTCCTTCCAGTCGGCGATGCGTTCAGCCGCGGAGCGATCCGCCGGCAGTTCGCGTTGAAATTCCAAGAATCCTGTTGGTTTACCCATGGGTTGTTACCTTCCTGAAAATCGTTCGATCAATTACCCGCGCGGGAGTTTTGCTCGAACGCGGCCAAAATCGCCTCGTCCCCCGTCAGGCCCTGCTCTCTGACTTTCTTGAGTGACTCCAGAACCCGTTTGTAATCGGTGGGCATCACTCTTACGAATTTCGGGATGAATTTTTTCCAGTCGGCCAGGATCTTGGCCGCGAGCACGCTTTGGGTGTAGGTCTGATGCCGCTGAATCATTTTCCAGACCTCCTCAATCTCGTCGGCGTCCGTCAATGGTTCCAGCCCAACCATTTCCATGTTGCAACGGTCGGCGAAATTCTCCGCCTCGTCCAAGACATAAGCCACGCCCCCGCTCATGCCGGCGGCGAAGTTGCGACCCGTCGGGCCGAGAATTACCACGCGTCCGCCGGTCATGTATTCACAACCGTGATCGCCAATGGCTTCGACCACGGTGTTCACTCCAGAGTTGCGAACACAGAAGCGTTCGCCCGCCATGCCGCGAATATAGGCCTCGCCGCTGGTCGCGCCATAAAACGCGACGTTGCCGACGATCATGTTGTCTTCGGCCTTGAACGTCGCCGCTTTGGGCGGATAAACAATGAGTTTGCCGCCGCTCAAACCTTTGCCGAAATAATCATTCGCGTCACCTTCGAGCTCGAGCGTCATTCCGCGCGGCATGAAACCACCAAAACTCTGGCCCGCGCTGCCGTTAAACTTGAGTTGAATCGTGTCCTCAGGCAGTCCGTTCGGGCCGTGCTTGCGGGTCACTTCGCTGCCCGTGATCGTGCCGACCACGCGGTTGACATTGCGGATGGTCAACTCGGCGCGAACCTGCTCCCCGCGCTCGATGGCTGGCTGGCAAATTGCCAGGAGCTTCGTGATGTCGAGCGACTTTTCGAGTCCGTGATCCTGATCCTGCTGACGAAAACGTCCGACATCGGCGGCGACGTCGGGCTGATGCAAAATTGGCGTAAGGTCGAGGCCATTCGCCTTCCAATGTTCAATCGCCTTCCAAGGGATTAACTTGTCAGTGCGTCCCACCATTTCCTCGATGGTGCGGAAGCCGAGCTTGGCCATGAGTTCGCGAAGCTCCTGTGCAATGAAGCGCATGAAATTGACCACGTTGTTGGGGTCGCCATTGAACTTGGCGCGCAACTTCGGGTCCTGCGTGGCGACGCCCACCGGGCAGGTGTTCAGATGGCAGACGCGCATCATGAGGCAGCCGAGCGTTACGAGCGGTGCGGTCGCAAAGCCGAACTCTTCCGCTCCAAGCAACGCGGCCACCGCGACATCGCGGCCGGTTTTCAATTGGCCGTCCGCCTCGACATAAATGCGGCTGCGCAAATTGTTCAACACGAGTGTCTGGTGCGCTTCGGCGAGTCCGAGTTCCCACGGGCTGCCCGCGTGTTTGATGGAGGAGAGCGGCGAAGCGCCTGTGCCGCCGTCGTGGCCGCTGATGAGCACCACATCCGCATGCGCCTTGGAGACGCCCGCCGCGATTGTTCCCACCCCAACTTCCGACACTAGTTTTACACTGATGCGGGCGTGGCGGTTGGCGTTCTTCAGGTCATGAATCAATTCCGCCAAATCTTCGATGGAGTATATGTCATGGTGCGGTGGCGGCGAAATTAAACCGACGCCCGCGGTGGTGCCGCGCGTCTTGGCAATCTCCGGAAACACTTTTTTTCCGGGCAGTTCGCCGCCTTCGCCGGGCTTGGCGCCCTGCGCCATCTTGATCTGCAGTTCTTTCGCGTTGACGAGGTAGTGGCTCGTCACGCCAAAACGACCACTCGCGACCTGTTTGATCGCGGAATTCTTGGAGTCGCCGTTGGCTTCGAGAACGTAGCGCGCCGGGTCTTCGCCGCCCTCGCCGGTGTTCGAACGGCCGCCGAGGCGATTCATCGCGATGGCCAGCGCCTCATGGGCCTCCTTGCTGATCGAGCCATAACTCATCGCGCCGGTCTTGAACCGCTTCACTATGGTCTCGACGGATTCCACCTCCGCGAGGGGCACAGGCTTTTCTGCAAACTTGAAATCGAGCAAACCCCGCAACGTGCAAAGGTGTTTGGCTTGATTATTTACCAAGTCAGAGTATTCCGAAAAAATCTTAAGGTTGCCGGTGCGACAGGCGCTCTGCAGCTTATGAATCGTTTGCGGATTGAATAGGTGATACTCCCCATTGTCGCGCCATTGATACTGGCCGCCCGCGTCGAGTTCGCCGTTGACCTGCCGGTCGGGGAACGCGTGTCGGTGGCGCTTGAGCACTTCCTCCGCAATGACGTCCAGCCCGACGCCCTGAATTCGCGAAGGGGTCCAGGTGAAATACTTGTCCACGACTTCGCTGTTAATACCGATGGCTTCGAAGACTTGCGCGCCGCGGTAACTCTGAACCGTGGAGATGCCCATCTTGGCCATGGTCTTCACCACGCCTTTGACCGCCGCTTTGATGAAATTCTTAACTGCAGTTTTATGGTCCGTGTTGACGAGCATGCCTTGGGCGATGAGATCGTCAATCGTGGCAAACGCGAGATAAGGGTTGATGGCGCTGCAGCCATAGCTGATGAGCAGCGCGAAATGATGCACCTCGCGCGGTTCGCCGGATTCAAGCACCAGTCCGATGCGGGAACGTTTGCCGCTGCGAATCAAGTGATGATGCAAGCCCGCCACGGCCAGCAAAGCGGGGATCGGGGCGACGGTTTCCGAAATGCCCCGATCTGAAAGAATGATTACCGTCGCGCCTTCCTTGATGGCCTGATCCGCGTCGGAAAACATTTTTGCCAGGGCCGTTTCGAGACCATTGGTCTTGTCCGCCGCCTGGAAAAGAATTGGCAGCGTCGCGGCTTTGAATCCCTTGCGGTTGAGTTGGCCCACGTGCCGGAGTTTCTCCAACTCCTCGTTGGTGAGTAGCGGATGCGCCAGCTTGATGAGCGCGCAGCTTTGGGGCGTGGGATTCAACAGGCCACCGCGCGCTCCCACCATCGTTTCCGTTGAGGTTACGATTTCTTCGCGAATTGGATCAATCGGCGGGTTCGTGACCTGCGCGAAGAGTTGCTTGAAATAATTGTAGAGCAGTTGTGGCTTGTTTGAGAGCACGGCCAACGGCGTATCCGTGCCCATGGAGCCGAGCGGTTGCACCCCGTCATTGGCCATCGGGCCGACGATGAAACGCAAATCCTCGAACGTATAGCCGAAGCACTGTTGGCGCTGTAGAACCGTCCGATGTTCCGGATCGGTGCCCTGCGGCGGTTCGGGGAGGTTTTCGAGCAGGACGTGGTGCTTGTCGAGCCACTTCTGATAGGGGTGCGCGCTTGCGTATTTTTTCTTTAGTTCCTCGTCGGCAATGATGCGACCCTGCTCCGTGTCCACGAGGAACATGCGCCCGGGTTGCAGCCGGCCCTTGGTCGCCACGCGCTCAGGTGCAATGGGTAACACGCCCGCCTCGGAAGCCATGATGACCAGGTCGTCCTTGGTGACGTAGTAGCGCGAGGGGCGCAGGCCGTTGCGATCCAGGCAAGCGCCAATGCGAATGCCGTCCGTGAAGGCAATCGAGGCCGGGCCGTCCCACGGCTCCATGAGACAGGAATGAAATTCATAAAACGCCCGCCGTTCCGCGTCCATGCTCTCGTGATTTTCCCATGGCTCGGGGATCATCATCATCATGGCGTGCGGCAGTTCGCGGCCCGCCATGACCAGCAACTCGACGCAGTTGTCGAACATCGTCGAGTCGCTGCCGTCCGTGTTGATCACCGGAATCACCTTCTTGATCTCGTCGCCAAAATGCTCGGACTTGAAGTTGTGCTGGCCGGCGCGCATCCAGTTGACGTTGCCGCGCAGCGTGTTGATCTCGCCGTTGTGGGCGATGTAACGATTCGGATGAGCGCGATCCCAGCTCGGAAACGTGTTCGTAGAAAACCGGGAATGGACGAGGGCCAACGCCGAAACCATGCTTGGGTCGCGCAAGTCGGGGAAATACTTCGCCACCTGCTCCGGCATGAGCATCCCTTTGTAAATTGCCGTGCGCGCCGAAAGACTCGAAACGTAAAACCATTTACCGCCCGCAACCTTGCCGCCATAACGAATTGTCTGCTCCGCGATTTTGCGGATGACATAAAGCTTCCGCTCGAAGGCCGCGTCATCCTTGATCGCCGCGTTGCGGCCAATGAACAACTGCATCATGAATGGCTCGGAACTTTTCGCACCGTTGCCCAGCGAAGAATTATCCGTCGGAATGTCACGCCAGCCGAGCAGGGTTTGGTTTTCGCCGGAAATAATTTTTTCGATGATCGCCTGGATGGCTGCTCGTTCCCCCGGATTCGGGGGCATGAACAACATCCCGAGACCGTATTGGCCGGGCGCGGGAAGCTCGAAGCCGAGCTTGCGGGTGGCCGCGAGGAGGAAATCATGCGGCACTTGCATGAGGATGCCCGCGCCGTCCCCGGTGTTCGTCTCGCAACCGCACGCGCCGCGATGGTCGAGATTGACCAAAATCTGCAGCGCGTCCGCGACGATATCATGTGACTTGCGGCCCTTCATGTTCACCACGAACCCGACGCCGCACGAGTCGTGCTCGTACTGCGGATCGTAGAGGCCCTGTTTCGCGGGTGGTCCGAGGCGAACGTGTTCGGGTGAATTCTGTTCGTTACTTCTGATATTCATTGCTTCTGCTCTGCCGTCCGGCTAATCGGTTTGAAATAACCTGATTAGCTTTTACTGGATTGGTGAACGGGCGGCAATAAATGATTAAGGCAATTTGCGGTCCTCGATCGGATCGTCAATGGCTTGCCTTTACGCAACAATTATCGGCTAGCCTGCTAGTCGAATCGAGGTCAACAAGTGAATCTTCTCAACCCATGCGGATGGGGCCGAGGCCTAAACCGCCCGGGCCCGCGCCTGCATGATGGAAGTTGGCGACGGCTGGTGCGCTGGACCGGGCTGGCGGGCTAAGTTCTTTGGCAAGCATTTCTTCGACTACGAGTCACCTCAGCGCTAATGAGCGATTGGCGGGAAGAGGATCGCATTGTGAAGAAACGCGCCCAGCGCGTGATGCTCTTGGACCTACGGATAGCCAAACTGGAAGATACGATAGAATCTTTGGGACACTGTGAACGGATCGGCGGCGGTGGCTGGAGGTCCGGCGTCGGTCCAATTTGCGCTGGGAGCCGTGGCCATTAACTCCCCGGTTGGCGAAGCAAACCAATTAACAAGGTCAGGCGAGTATTCGACTTGGTAGGCCCGATCGACCAAAGCGTTCCAAGTTAAGCTGACCGCGCTCTGTTCCGTTAGCATTTGCAACGCGGGCTTCGTGAACGCCAGCGGGACAAAACCCGCCCGCTCTAACCCGCGTTGCACCTCCGGATTTCGCATAAACCGACGCCAGACGCGTTGCGTGCGATAATTCTCGATCATGATGACGATCGGACCTTGATCAATACCCAACTCATCGGAACCGTACCATTGGGCGCCAAGGTTAAAGGCATCTCGGAACCCATACGCCGTCCATATGCGTGGCCGGTATTGAGTGTAAAAGTAACGCAAGGTCGGCAAAGAGAATTCAGGGGTGAAGGCAATGGATCCCCCGACGGCTGTGGGGGCGATCGTGCCGTCATCATTTTCGGCCGGTGGCGCACCGCGCGCGGCATAGCCCGACGGCCCGTCACAAGCGGTCAAGCCCCAAACATTGCTGCTGTACCCAACCCGGCCCGATGGGTTGGTAATGCAGTAAGCCCGTTGGGCCAGAGTGGCCCGCCGGGAGTTCTGAAAGTAAGTGCTGTTACGACCGTTCATGTAGGCGTCCGCGGTATGGCGGTAGTCAATCCAGCAGTGGGAGTATTGGTGACCAAACAAGGGTGGAAAGGGCACGTAGGCCTGACCATAATTGGTACTCCAAACATATCCGCTGGTCCAGCGGGTCCAAGCGGACGCCGGCAACGGATTCGTCGGCGCGCCCAAGCCGAGACAGTAAAGATGCAATCCCTCATTATACCCAACCCAGTTGTTTGGGATAAAACCCGAACTGGGAAACCAGCCCATGGATACAACATTCGTTCCTTGAGCCATCCAATTCCAGTCCACGCGGCTAAATATCGCATCCGCCATTGCCCGAATGGTTGTTTCGTCGGTGTTGGTGGCATCAAAAAACTGCTTGGCGTAGAGGATTCCGGCCAGCAACAAGGTCGTATCAATGGAAGACAACTCCGTGGAGGGGGAGCGCAAGGCGGTGTTCATATCCAGAAAATGATAGAACCAACCTTTGTAACCGATCGTCCCTGAGGAGCTGGGCCCTTGCGGACCGTTCAGGAAAGTATTCAAAGTCGTCAGAACCCGCGCCACACCTTGGGTTCGGGAGATCCAGCCGTGGTCAACACCAATACCAATCGCCGTCAACCCGAACCCCACCGCCGCAATGCTGCACGGGGAGTTGGTCGTGCTCCGATCCGGGATCAAACCATTGCGTGGATTCGCCAGGTACCAAAAGTAATCGAAGTGGCACTGCTGGACGTAATCCAGGAATTCATCATCGCTCGCAAACGCATGCGGCACGGCGGCGAGGATGGCCGAAGGGAGGCTTTCCTCGGCGGTGGTCGTCAACGCTGTGACCCGGTAAAAATTTGTCAGCCCGTTCACGACACTAGCGCTGAGATCACAGAAGCCCGGGGAGGCCATCAAGCTCGGACTCTGCGCGACAAAAGGGCCGCCACTGTTTGGCGAACGGTAAACGCGCTAGCCCGAAAGGTTGGACTCACTATTCTTGTCCCAATGCAAAACGATGCTTCGATCTCCAGTCCGGCTCACCAACCCCGTTGGGGCCTCGATGGCGACCGCGGCGCAAAAAGTGCCCGCCAGGAGAAGAGCGTAGAGTACGAAGGAGCGTTTCATATCCGATCAGGGCTAAGCTGGATCTCAAGTTATCACTTTGCGCCGGAAGGTTGAGCGGGTGGGCAGGTCCCATCCGGTGGCTGCAGCTTCCCCCGCTGAATGAGCTTTACGGCGCGACGACCTTATAGAACCGTCCGGTTGCCGTCGCAAGGTCGCTTACAGGTTTGACGGTGCCATCACCGACGACGGTGGTCAGCAGTGACCAGTTACCGGTCGTTAAATTATCCCGAGCGAACACCCGATAGATCACCCCGGACTGGGTCGGAAAGGAAACCACGATGTTGTTGCCCGAGCGCCCGGCGGTCAAGGTGATGTCGGTAGCTGGCACCAGCATGAAGTAATTTGGATTGCTGTTGCCGGTGGTTGCGATTCGCAGCGTGCTGAGCCCGTTCAACTTTACGATGGCCGGCGCTGCCAGGCCGTCGTCCGTCAATGGCACCCAATCATAGCTGCTGTAGCCGAGGCCGACCGTTCCCCAGTGCCCGAGCCGTTTGGTCACCTGGCTGGTCGTTCCCGCTCCGCTGATGATCTGGTCCAGATACATTGAGTAGCCGCCAAGTCCGGAAAATCGCCCATACACGTAGAAATTCCCCGTCGGATAGACCCGCGTGTAGTTGGCCCAGTCCCCGTTACCAAACCACGTCAGGTCATAATCAAATGCTCCCACACTGAGAAATGTTTCGCGCAGAGAATCGTGGGTCTTGTCTTCGGGAATGCCATCCAAACGGTACAAAAATCCTTCGCTGTCAAACGGGCTGTGTTGGAAGTCGATGTTGGTCGTTGCGCCCAAATACAAATATGCCTCCGGGTACCAACTTCCCACGAACTGCCCGCCATCAAAGTCGAAATCCTCCGCCTCCACCATGTAGTTGGTCTCGCTGAACGTGTCGAAGTGATTCGTTACGCCGATGCCGTGACCAAGGGAGTTGGTCACGGTGATGATAGCCGTGTGGTTTGCGTTGGGTAGCAGTCCGGGATAAACCACGTTTTTAGCCGAGGCCGAACCGGTAATCACCAGACCCGCGGAGACATCGCGACCGTCCAGATTCACCTTGATTCCTCCGGCAGGGAAGGAGGCCCCTGTCGTGGCAACCGCAAAACTCAGCGTGTTCGTGAACTCAAACGGGCGCGTGCCGGTGGGATAGAGGTTGCTTAACCGTGGCAAATCCACTTGGGCCGCCACGAGCATAAAGAAACCCGGCAAGAGGTTGCCCCCACTGGTGACGCGCAGCGTTTCCTTGCCATTGAGCACCACATTCGCGAGGAAGCCGTTGGTGTCTTTCAGATAAACATTGTCAAACGTGCTCCAACCGCGGCCATTGGCCACGGTGAAAGTGCCCAGATCCGTGGTGCTCGTATCGGGGTTCACCCGGCTCAAGGTGATGGTTCCGGAGAGCCCGATATCCGTTGCGAGCCGGGCGATCACCCAGTTGGTGCTGTTCGGCCAGTCGCGGGTGTAGTTCACCCACTCATTGAAGTTGAACGGGTCGATTCTGTAATCGAGCCTGCCGGCAGCGGACAGGTTCTTGCGCGAGTAGTCTCCCGAAACCGAGGTGGCCATCAGATCATCCGGGCGGTATTGGTGGCTGCCGCCGCCATTCAAGTTATGCTCGTCAATTCCTTCCACGCCCACTTTCCCAAAATAGCAGTTGGGATTGCCACTGACACTGCAGAGGTCGGGATTGTTGATGTACTGTCCGCTGTCAAAATCGAAATCCTCGGCCTCCCAGAGGTAAGTGATCGGTTCGATTCCAACCCAGGTCGTTTCGAAGTATGTGTCAGCACTGGCGGTGAAATTGAAGCTATCCGTCACCGTGATGGACGCCGTGTAAGTCAGGTTGGATTGAAGTCCATCATACGTGACGGTCTTGCTGGAAGCGGGACCGCTGATCGACAGGTCACCGGAGACATCCACCCCGTTCACGATTAGGTGAATGGCAGAGTTGTTGATCGTAAAACCGCTCGGCGAGCTGGCGGTGAAGCTGATGCCATCACTCGGGTTGACGAAAATCATATTCACCGGGAACAGGCCGCTGATGACAGGCGGAATCGGCCCGCTGATTTGATTCAGCAATGCGTCATCGAAATTGGCAGAGCCGCCTGAGGTGCCGGCCTGGCTATAAGCATAGCGGTAACGGATGGTTGTCGTTCCGAGCGGCGCCACGATTTGACTCACAGTGCCGGTCACCGCGTAGGTTGGATAATTCAGGTCGCCGGGTGGCAGAGGAGCGGAAATATCGCAAACCCGTGTTACTGGGTATTGCAGCCAAGTGTCCGTTCCCGCTGCGGCGGTGAAGTTGTCGGACTTGTACAGCGCAAGCAATTGGCTTCCGGCTCCTAGGAACGAAACTTCCACCCAAGTCATGCAATCCGTACCTAAAGTATCCCCGCTCTTTGTGTACATCCAACCGCTGGCTTGGTAAATCGATCCTGGCGCGCTACTGAGACTTTGCGACAAACCGGCGACGTTGGTCTGGCCCGCCGCATAAGCCGCACCCCACTGTTTCCAACCGACCGTGCCCGAATGTGCGGGCGCTTCAACCCAATAATTGCCAGGGGATTGGGCGTTGGTCGGGGCAAAACGAGTCCAGCCCACGGGGACGACTCGACCGCTGCTGCTTTCGAATCCGGGGTTAACCAGCAGATTGCTGGCGTGAGCTGGGCTGGCGGCCAGCATCAAGAATGCGGCCAGGGCCAAGAGCGAGAAGTTAAGAGTCCTGGATTTCAGTCTCTTGATTGGATTCCGGGACGACGGACAGTTGTCCGGGACGAAGCTAATACAATTTTCCATAGACGGCTGGTTTTTTGGTTTCCCGGTGCGTTTTGCAGGCGGGTGAACTTGATGAACTATTGCCCGCGAAACGGGGTTGTCAATATAAACATCTTACAATTGCTCCACGAAGGGTCAACGATAACGGTCTCGGATTCACTCGAACCTCCTTCGCGTCACCGCTACCACTCAATCACGGCCGCGCCCCAGGTCAGGCCGGCGCCAAAGACCACCAGCAGAATCAGATCGCCCCGGTGGATCCGCCCGGAACTTACGGCTTCGTCCAACGCGATGGCGACGGAGGCAGCGGAGGTGTTGCCGTAGCGATCCAAGTTCACAAACAATTGGTCGGGTCGGGCGCCGAGGCGTTCGCCCACAGTGTCAATGATGCGGCGATTGGCCTGATGCGGAATGATGCATTTGATCTTGCTGATCTCCAGATCGCAGCGGCGAAGCGCCTCGGTGGCGGCGCTCACCATCGCCTGTACGGCGTGTTTGTAAGTTTCCTTGCCTTCCATCCGCAGGTAGTGGAGGCGGGAGGCGACCGATTGGGCGGTGGTCGGACAACGGCTGCCGCCGCCGGGCATGTGCAGCAATTCGGCCTTGCTGCCATCCGCGCCCATCACCGCTGTAAGCAACCCGTGGGAATTGGGGCGGTTTTGCAGCACGGCGGCACCCGCTCCGTCCCCGAACAAAACGCAGGTGTTGCGATCCTGCCAGTCCACGATGGAAGAAAGCTTTTCCGCGCCGATGACCAGAACGGTGTCGTAAGTGCGCGACATGATAAATTGCTGGGCGATTTCGAGTCCGTAGATGAAACCGGAGCAGGCGGCTTCCAGGTCAAACGCAGCGGCCCGCAGCGCGCCGATCTTCTGCTGCACGAGGCACGCCGTGGACGGGAAAACCATGTCCGGCGTGATGGTGGCTATGATGATGAGATCAATTTGGTCGCCAGTGACGCCCGCGGCTTTCATTGCGCGCTGGGCGGCTTTCGTGGCGAGGTCGGAAGTGAATTCGTCCTTCGCGGCAATCCGACGTTCCTTGATGCCGGTGCGGGAAGTGATCCACTCGTCGTTGGTGTCCACCATGCCGGCCAACTCGAAGTTGGTAAGGACCTTGGCGGGCACGTAGGCGCCGACGCCGGTAATGGAGACGCTGCGGCCCTGGTAATTGTACCGGGCGCGGGGGTTCTTGAATTTGGGGGCGGCACTCATATGGAAACGGTGGTGGCGGTCTGGCCGGCTAGCCGCTGGTTTGCCACCGCGATCTGGCGCGAAATGATTTCGTTCAGGCCGTGCTGCACTTCTTCGGCGGCCACCCGAATGGCCCCCATGATCGCTCGCTCCCGGGAGGAGCCGTGGGCTTTGATGACGTTGCCATTGAGGCCCAGCAACACGGCCCCGCCATGGACTTCAGGGTCGAGCCGACGCTTGAGGGAGCGAAACGCGCCTTGGGAAAGGAGGGCGCCAAATTTGCGCAGCGGATTGGCAGTCAACTCCGCCTTGAGCATTTTAATCATGGCCGAGCTGAGGCTTTCGGCGGTCTTTAAGACGACATTCCCGGTAAAGCCGTCGGCGACGACCACGTCCACCGTGTCGTTGAACAGATCAAAGCCTTCAACGTAGCCGATAAAATTCAAATCCAGCAGGGCGCAGAGCCGGGCGGCTTCACGCGTGAGATCGTTGCCCTTGGATTCCTCGGAACCATTGCTGAGAACGCCGACCCGGGGTTTGGCGATGCCCAGAATCTCCCGGGCATAGATGTCGCCCATCACCGCAAACTGGGCAAGGTGCTGCGGTTCGCACACAGGATTGGCGCCCGCGTCGAGCAGGACAAAATCGCCGGTGCGCGACGGCATCCGCACGGTGATGGCGGGTCGTTCCACCCCCTCGAGTCGGCGGAGTTTCATGGAACCGGCGACCAGTGCGCCGGTGTTACCGGGGGAAATTACGGCGTCGGCCTTGGCATCCCGCACCAAGTCAATCGCTCGGACCATGGAGGAATCCTTCTTCCGGCGAATGCCCTCAACGGGGCTGTCGTCCATCGTGAGAACCTCGGAGGCATGAACAATCTGGGTTCGCCGATCGTTCAGTCCGGTGGCCGCGAGGGCGGGGCGGATCTTGTCTTCCTGGCCAACCAGCAACAGAGAGGTGATGCGGGGATCGGCTTGCAGCGCGAGTTTGACGCCGCCGATGACGACCGCACAACCGTGGTCGCCGCCCATGACATCCACTGCGATTCGCATAGCTGAGGGAACGCGGCCACGCCTTGCGGTGCGCCGGGCGCACCGCAATTACGCGCCTGCGGTAACCGTCAGAACCTGGCGACCCTTATAAAATCCGCAGGCGGGACAGACCCGATGCGGCAGGCAAGGGGCCGCGCATTGCGAGCAGACGCCGAGTTGGGGAAGTTTCAGCACGCTGTTGTAGGCGCGGCGCATGCGCTGACGGCTTGTTGACGGTTTACGTTTGGGAACACCCATAAATTACTCGTTTCTAACTTTCAGTTTGTTTAATTCAGCCCAAGCGGACGGTTCCGTCCGGCGCAGGCTGCTCGATTTTGGTCTTTCCGGGGTCGGTTTCTTAAGACCGCCGCACTCCGGCTTGCACAACGGATGTTGCGGCAACTCTAGGAGAATATCCTCCCGCAAAAACGGCGTCAAGTCCACGGAATCGCTCGTGATCGTTACCTTTTCCTCGCCGGCAAGCGGCAGGAGGCAGGTCCACTCAGGCAGGTCCAACTCGTATTCGAAGGCTTTCAGACAGCGTACGCACTCGCAGGCGATGGGCAAGAACAGCCGTCCGCGCACGAGCAGGTTGTCGTCCAGCTTTTGAATCAGGAGTTCATAAACCAGCGGTTTTTCAGGGCGGATCATCTCATCGCGGAGGTCGAGATCCAACTCCGCGACGGGCAACTCCCCCTTGAGGGTGAGATCATCACGTTCCAAGTAACGCAGGTTGATGCGAAGCGCCATGGTGCTGCCTAGGCTTTCTCCGTCGCAAGCCGCGCTGCGAGAGCGGATTGCACATGTGGGGGGACGAACGGGCTCACGTCCCCTCCGAGGCGCGCGATTTCCTTCACGATACGCGAACTGAGAAAGGTGTAGGTGTCTTTCGGCATCATAAAGATAGTTTCGAAGTTTTCGTTGAGCTTGCGGTTCATTAGGGCCATTTGAAACTCGAATTCAAAATCCGAAATGGCGCGCAGGCCACGCACCACCGCCTGAGCCGACTGGCGTTGGACGTATTCCACTAACAACCCTTCAAACGCGTCGGCCTCCACGTTTGGCATGCTGCGGATGGATTCGCGCACCAGTCCCAGCCGTTCCTCCACCGTGAACAAGGCATGTTTGCTGTCGCTCCGGGCGACGGCCACGACGACGCGGTCGAACAGTCGCGTGGCGCGTTGAACAACATCCAGATGCCCGTTGGTGAACGGATCAAAACTGCCGGGATAGATCGCGGTGCGCATCCATGGCAGTCTAGCTAAGTGATGGACGATGTCGAGGACGAGAACAAAAGCCCAAGCATGCCCAGGGGATACAATATTCCCAATCTCAAACAATTGTCGGATCGCATTGCGATGATTGGATGATGCGAGTGGGGCGGCAAGCGTGGGCTAGGAGTGCCGGATTGGATTGCGTCGTGCAATGGGGCGTATTCACCCCTCCTCTATCAACAAGCGGCGGGCTTTTCGTTCGGGGGTCGCCACGGAACTTCAAAATTGCGGATGGGCTTCTGAAAACCCTTGGGCCGGGTGGGTTCTTGCTCAATACAAGTGGCGGCGAGTGCGGGATCATCCCGCAGCATTTGCTGAAAGGTGGTTTCGCCGATGATGATTCGCCCGCTGCCCGAAACCGCTTCGAGCCGGCTCGCCAGGTTGACTTCGCGCCCGAACACGGTGTAGTTGAGAATGTGGGCGTCGGAACCCATTAACCCAACCGTGACCGTGCCGGAATTGATGCCCGTCCCCAAAGTGAGGATGGAGCGTGCCGGTTTTGGTGCGAGGCCGGCGGAAACCCGGGCTTGGTTCTCCAGTTGGTTCCCCTGGTTTTCCGTCGTGCGCTGAAGATTCAACTCGGCGATGGCGCGTTGGGCTTCAATTGCCGCGCGGACGCAAGCCAGGGCGTGATTGGCATGAGGCGTGGGTGCGCCCCAAAACGCCATCACGCAGTCGCCGATATATTTGTCCAGCGTGCCGTCATGCTTCTTCACAATGTCCGCAACCGTCGCGAGGTAGGTGTTCACCGTGTTCAGCGTTTCGCGGGCGGATTCGTTGTAGGCGGCCTCCGCGGCCTCGCCGGTGAGATTTTGGGCGCGGATGGATTCAGCTACTTGCACCTGCGCTGTGTCGGTGAGTTCGGTGAAGCCGCGCACATCGGCGAAAAGCACGGTGACCTCACAACGAGCCCCGCTAACAGACAGTCGCTCCCGCCCCAGCAATTCCTTTGCGATGTTCGGCGAAACAACCCGTGAAAAAATGGATTTTACTCGTCGTTGCTCGCGCTGTTCGAAGAGCGCGCGATACGTGGTGAGCAATCCATAATTGACCAAGATTGTGCCCCCGACCGGCAGCACCAATGGCAGCCAGTAACGGTTTTGAACGAACAGGAATACGCAGACTCCCAGGTAGAGCGCTGCCAGTAGCAGCACGCCAAGGAGTCCGGGGAGCACGCGCAATTGCGACGTCAAACCAGCGGTCAGGCTCCCCAGCAGCACGATGAGCGCGAGATCCCAACCCAGGCTAGCTGGTCGGACAAAGCGGTCGGTGATGACCGAGTTGGCCACATTCCAATGCTTGCTGACGAGCAAGGTGCTTTTTTCGAGGGCGGTGGCGCCGCGGTCAGTCAGGTCATTGCCCGTGGCGCTGGAGCCGATCACCACCAGTTTACCGTTCCAAGCATTGGTCAAGCCTTCCGTTTGGCCGGCGGCGCGGAGCTGATCCTGGCGTAGAAGATGTTCAAACGCCTCGACCGTAAGTCGCGAATCCGTGGGCGGAATCTCCCAGTTTATGTAAAAGTAACCTTTGTCATCCACCGGCAAGGTTCGGACGACGTTGTTCGTTCCGCGTAAAATGATTCTGCCTTGTGCGAGGTCCACCTGGGCGTTGCCGAGGTCGAGATTCAGTCTGCGCGCGGCCAACACGATGCCCATGTGCCAGACACGCTCCGTGGTAAAGGCTTTCGCCTGTTTCGGAGTGCCGGTCGGGTATTTGTCAGCGGAAAAAACGGAAAGGGCAAAATTATTTTCCGCATCCACAGGCACTTTAATGTCGTCGAGGCCGTTCGTGCGTTGCAGCACGATTAAACCCGGTTCAAAGCGCACGCAATCAAGGTCTACGCCGAACGCTTTGTCGGCCGCCACCTGAAGGAAGGCTGGATGCCAGCGACGGTAGTCGTGGAAGGCGCGCGCGCGGCGCAGCACCCCGTCCGAGTCTGCTTCGGCGGCAATATCCCCGAGCGATAACGCATTGGTGGCAAAGAGCGGGAGCGGCAGGACCCCGCGCTCCGCTGCGAGCACGGCCACGCCCGAGCGTTTGAGTTGCCAGGCGAAGTAATCGTCCGATTCCAGCAGGGTCATTGTTTCGCCACTGGATTCGACTTTGTAGGTAGCTGGCTGCTGGACGGGAGGGAGGTGGGCCACGAATTCTGCAAGGTCCGGCCATTGTGAAGTGGAGACCGGAACGGTTCCATGATCGTACCGCCGTCCGGAAAACAATACGTCGAACGCAACAACCTGGGCGCCTTGGGCGGAGAGTTCCCGCAAAACTCGTCCATAGACCTGACGCGGCCAGTAAAGTCCGAAGCGAAAGCCGAGGGAGCCGTCGTTGAGCGTAGCGATGCTGGTATCGCTAATGGCCACAAAGCCAAGATTCGTGGCGACCGTCTGGGGAAAACTCACCGTCACCCGAGCGCGCCAATCGTAGGTCATCCGCTCGAGCCGATCAAAGAAATCGAACTGGCCGAGGCGCGCCAGACAAACCAGCGAGATGACCCCGAAGGCGATAATTACAGGGGGGTGCTTGTAGGGCCGGTATTTCACCGGCATGAACTAAACAAAACCCCCAGGGCAACTCAAGGCTGCTCTGGGGTTGGGAAGAATAATTATCTCGTACTACTCGCCGCCACTATTTGTGATTCAAGGCTGCGTTGGGGACACCCATTCACGGCCAAGGTTCATGTAGTTATTAAAGTCCGGTCGGCGTCCGCCCGAAAAATTGTAACTGATGTCACTCGCAATCCCCTGCAGTTGGCCAAGGAGAGCACTGCCCATGGCTCCCATTTGACCATTTCGACTGTTGAATTGAAATCCGGCGGGCACCACTCGGGTCGTAACCTTGTTTGAATCATCAGTGAAGGCCGAGACTACCGAGCCAGTGAGGCAGGAGATTAAACCATTGGCATTGATGGAGAAGATCGTTCCACGAATTCCAGCCACGCCATTGGGAATTTTCACCTCGAACCGGGAGGCTGCGGCTTGCTTCTTGACCGAACCGAAGATTGAGCCCGTGCGCAAATCGAGTTCAGTTTCGGTAACCCGATCAGCTCCCGTGTCCGTCGCCGAAAGTTTGTCAATGGCCAACACGGTGTCGTCCTGGACCCGCACGACATCGTATTCCGGAGACTTGGCGCCAGCGCCGCCACCGGCACCGCCGCCTGAAGCGCTTGCGGACGACGGTTGAGTGGAAGGGCGGGGCATGATCACAGCGTCAGCCGTCGCCTCTTCGTTGATAACGATGTCGGCATACGAGTCAGCCGCCGTTTGAATAACTGAACCAGACTTGAGAATGGTGCCGACCTTAAGTGGTTGCCAAGTTTTGTTGCCGGTGGAATAACGGGCCGCACCTTTGATTCGCACCACCTTGCCGGTGCGTTCTTTGGTGGTTTGAGCGTTTGCGCTGGCGACCAGCACGATGGAAACCATGCCAGCTACCAACCAAGTGAGGGTCTTGTTCGTTAGTTTCATAATGGCTTTCTATTGAGATTTTTGTAACTTACCACACCAGTCTAGGATCGAGTCGCTGCCTGTCAACCGAATTTTCATAAATTTTCTCGTCGGATTGTTCGCCGTCTCAAGGCCAATCAGCTCCGTTTCATGTAATCCAGCTTCCACGGCGCACGATATTGAACGCTCACAAGCTTGTCCGCCTGTGGATTGCCGGTAATTTGCTCCAGTTCGGCATCCCAAGTGATCTTTTGCCCGGTGCGGAATGCAATGTTGCCCAAATGCGCGACAGTGGAAACGTAATGTCCGCGTTCGAGATTGAGTACGGGTTGTTGCCGCGACTTGACGCAGTCGAGAAAGTTACGGACATGCGCGGGACGTGGATTGCCGCTGCTCTTGTGTTTTTCCGGCTCCAGGTTTGACTTTCGATGCTCTGGAATGACCTCCCAACCGGAGTCATCCATGATGATCGTGCCCTCGGTGCCATACCAGGCAACACCCCACGGATGATTGTTGATGCCCACTCCGAGTCCCGCTTTGTGCTCCCACACGAGCATAAAGCTGGGGAATTCGTAAGTCGTGATCTGGGAGTCGGGCGTTTCCGAGTTGTCGTCGAGGACATACTTGCCACCGCTCGACACGATGTTCTTCGGCCATTCGGACGGGGTGCCCATAAAAATCATATTCAGCAAGTGCACGCCCCAATCGGTCATCAAGCCCCCGGCATAATCCCAAAACCAGCGGAAGTTGAAGTGGAAGCGGTTCGGATTGAACGGTTGTTTTGACGCCGGGCCGAGCCACATATCATAATCGGCGGTTGCCGGAGGAATGCCATCCGCCGGCTTGCCGATGCTGGGCAGCCAATCGAGATATGCCCAACCACGTGCCATCGCGAGTTTGCCGAGTTTACCGGATTTCACGAACTCCGCAGCCTCAATCATGTGCTGGCAACTGCGCCATTGAGAACCCATCTGCACGACACGGTTGTGCTTTTGCGCGGCGGTTACCATGGCGCGGCCTTCGTCAATCGTCTTGGCCAAAGGTTTTTCCACATACACATCCTTGCCCGCCTGACAGGCCATGACGGTCGGGATCGCATGCCAGTGATCCGGCGTGGCAATCAGGACGACATCCACGTCCTTCCGATCCAGCACCCGACGAAAATCTTGCACGGTATCGGGCTTTTTGCGGCCCGCGGTCTCACAGACCTTCAAGCCCTTCGCTGTCATGGCCTCATCCACGTCGGCAATGACCACGCAGTCCACCTCCGGATTGCCGAAGAAGCATTCGAGGTCGCCGCACCCCATGCCGCCCGAACCAATCAGTCCGAGGCGGATTTTGTCGTTGGGGCCGGGTTCCCCGGCGCGGACGGAGCGGATGAACGGACCGGCGAGTACGGACGCGCCGAGGGCGAGGGTGGAGTTGCGGATGAACTGGCGGCGGGGGAGAAGTTTCATAGCGAATTGAGTTTTCAACTATTCGGATGTTACAAATCAACCGCGGCAGGGCAATGACGAAAGCCGCGGTGGGCCAAACCCAACCAGCTGAAGCGTGCGACACTTTATGCTCTTCGCGCTGCGATTGGCGATTATTCGCGCGTCAACAACTATTTCCGATGCACGGATGCATTAAGGGTGATAGCGTGTTGGTTGAACGATGGATTTGGCTTTATGATGGATTCCGAAGAGCGCGATGTGTTTTTTTACCTGAATGGACAAGCCGACCTGTTCGTGTCGGCTATTGCCATCCGGCGGCATGCGGGCGGCGAACATAAATCCCGCGCACAACTCGATTGGGTCCGTCCGGTGCTGTTGCGGATGATCGAGCGCGGCATTCTGGAAACGGACGAGAGCAACATGTACCGCCTCAAACCCATCCCCGAACGGCCGGCCACCAAACGATGGATTTCACCGCAGATCGCCAGCATCCTCCAGCGCAGCGGACGGAATTTCAAAGGTCTCGTCGAGAACACCGGGGATGCGGAAACCTATTACGACCAACTCTGACGCTCAATGCCGGTCACGCTGCCAGAGTTTGAGTTGGCCGCAGTCAATGACCGCTGCGCGCGCCGACAGTTGATCACCACCGAGGATTCCTCCGACCGCGCGCAAAGTGCGACCGTTTGGTCCGAGTCCCCAATCGCCCAGTTCCAGCACGGCGAGAGTTACCCTCGCTTCTTGCCGGCCACCCAGTTCGAAGTCCCTCACGGTTGTTACTCCAAAGCCGCGTTTCCCGGCGACCGCGGCGCCGGTGATTCGATTTGCGGAAGGGAATATTGGAAGCGCCAACGCGTGCGCAGTTTCGGTGGTGAGGCAACTCCACATCGCTCCGCTGTCCACAAGAAATTCCACCGCCCGGCCATTGATTTGCACCGTGCAGGTCAATGCCAGCGGATCGTGGCGCGTTAATTTCACAGCGACCAGTCTGCATTGCTGCAAGGCTGCCGTCAGTTGGTTGACCGGTTTGCCGGTCAGCGGTTCCCGCCGTAAGTAAAGCCGCCGGTGTGCGCAGTCGATCACCGCATGATGGCGAATCAGGAAATCACAACCCAAGACCAGGTCGAACGAAGTGGGTTGACCATTCACTCGCAGATCTTGCACCAGAACGGTTTCGTTGGTGAGTCTGACGCGGCCGAGTTTGAGCTCATTCACCAAGCCCCGCGTGGCGAGGCCCTGGGCGGCGTTGGTACTGAGGGTGGTGAAGGACCACCCCGTATCCACCAGACAACTGCGGCGGCGACCATTCACCTGGCCGAACAGGAAAAGATGGTTCTCG
>JADLHS010000118.1 GCA_020848635.1 Limisphaerales bacterium | reverse complement strand
GCGACACCTCCATCCGCCCCCAGTCCCCAGACCCCAGCCGCACCCGATCCCAAAACCGCAGCACCGGCCAGCTCGTCCCACTCAAATTCACCGCCGTCAACGCGTAGCTGTCCACGCTGTTCCCGTAGTTGCCCTGCGGCGAATCCGCCAACGCGAAAGTGCCCGAATGCGTATCGTTGGTAATCCGCCCCCAGCTGCCGGTGAGGTTCCAGTTGACGAGGCCGGTTTCAAACCCGTCGCCAAACGGTGACGGATTGTTCAAGGTGCGGGCCGAGCTTTCCAACAAACTGTCCGGTGAGAACGCACCAAACGGGCTCACCGCATAGACGCGGTAGTAATACACCGTATCGAGCGCCAGATTGGTGTCCGTGAAGGTGGTGGTCGCGGGGTTGGAAAGGACGGCGATTGGCGTCGAATTGATGCCGACACCTGGTACCGTGGAACGAAACAGTGCGTAATGCGCGAACAGGACGTTCGTGGTCGCCGCCCAGCTCAATCGGATCGTGTGCGACGTCACATTGTCAAGCACCGGTGCGGGAACGCCATTCGGGGCTTCAGCGACGGAAATATCATCCAGATGCCAGCCGTCCGCGGACGTGGCGGCGGCATCGCTCGTGAGTCGGAACCGTACCAGAATGGCGGCATTGGTGTAAGCCACCAGACTAATGCGCCCCCGCTGCCAGTCACCCGCCGTGCTGCCCGCGAACGAAGCCAGCGAAGTCCAGTCGGCGCCGTTGTTGATGGAAATCTCCACGTTGGCGGAATCGCCGGAGCCGAGATCCGTTTTGTAATTAAACGAAAGCACGGGAACAACGGCCTTGCCCGCCAGATAAAGCGGCGCGGCGAGCAGGAGCGACTGCGAGCCAATGCCATTGGCGTAATTCATCCCCGGCGAATCCGACCAGGCATGCGCGGGGGAAACAGCGTCCTCCGCACTCCAGGCCCAAGGCGCATCGGGAATCCAAGTGGCCGAACCGCCCTCACCATTGTCCACGAACGGGTAATCCATGCCCGGCAGCGTCGTGACGCAGATTTCATTGCCCAGGGTCTGCAAACCATTGGGGTTCACGACCCCGAGCCGGTAATAGTATTTGGTCTTGGGACTGGCGGTGAGATCGGCACCGGTGCCGACGGAATTGCTGGTAATTTCAGAAACCACTCGCGCGGTGTGCCAATCCACCCCGGCCGTGAGGGAGCGATAAATCCGATAGGAAGCGAAGTTCGTTCCTGCGACCGGGGACCAGGAGAACTGGACGGAGTTGCGGTTGGTTTGGGTAGCCGTGAGCGTCACCGGTGCGGGCGCTTCGCCGAGGATCACGTCGTCCACATACCAGCCGTCCATCACCACCGAACCGTCCGTCACCAGATGAAAGCGCACCCGGAAGCCAGGGACGCCGGCGTAGGCGGAGAGATCGAGTTGCTCGCGCGTGAACTCCGACTTGGTGCCGGTGAACGTCCCCAGCGCCGGAGCGAGCCAAGTGGCGCCGCCATTGGTGGAGACTTCCACATAGCCAAAATCGTAAGCCTCCTCGAGCAGATACGCCTGTTGAAAACCCAGCGCGGGCCGCGTTGTTCCCGCCAGGCTGACCGAGTTGACCAGCGTCATGGCGCTGCTGGTGTTGTTGGTGTAAAACGCCCCCGGACTGTCCGTAATGGCGTGCGTGGGGGAGGCCGAGCGCGCGCCGCTCAAGCCCCAACTGCCAGTGGCCTGCCACGCATTCAATCCGCCTTCGAAGTCGTCCCGCAACGGGACCTGCGCCTGCAAAACATGAGCCGCCAGGAGGATCGCCGCGAGGGCCCAAAGAAGTCGTTTCATAATCCGAGGATGTTTGACCAATTGCCGCCAGGGGCCGTGTACGCGATTGCGACCCGCCTTGACTCACTCTTTCTTGGCAATGGCAGACCATTTATTGCGGCCCAACGCCCCAGCCGAGAAATGAGTTGAAAAAACAGGGAGGCTGCCGCTGAATGAGCCGGTGCTCGCCACCGCTCGGGCGGCGGGCAACAAAAATATGCAAACGAAAGCGGAGTTGATTTCCCGCCTCCTTAACCCCGGCATCATCGCGGTGGTTCGCGCCCAGCGGGCGAGTCAGGCGCTTCCGATCGCGGAAGCGCTGATTGCGGGCGGCGTGATCGCCGTGGAGATCACCCTGACGACCCCGGACGCGATTAACGCGATTCGCGAAGTCAGCGCCAAGGTTGGCGATCGGGGACTGATCGGGGTCGGCACTGTGCTGGACGCCGGGACGTGCCGGGCGGCCCTGGCCGCCGGGGCGCAATTTGTCGTCAGCCCGATCTGCCGTCCGGAGATTGCCAAGCTCGCGAACGCGGCGCAAAAGCCCGTCATGCTCGGCGCCTACACGCCCACCGAGGCACAACTCGCCTACGAATCCGGTTCGGACTTCATCAAGATTTTCCCCGCGGACGGTCTTGGCCCCAAGTATATCAAAGCCCTGCGCGCCCCGCTGCCCCATTTGAAGATCGTGCCGACGGGCGGCGTAGATTTGGCAACCATTGGCGAGTTTTTCAAGGCGGGTTGTGCCGCCGTGGGTGCGGGTTCGTCGCTGATCTCCCAGCAGGTGCTGGCGCACGATGACTGGGCAACCTTAACCCAAACGGCGGCGGCGTTTGTCCAGGCGGCAAACGCCGCGCGCTGACCTGGATTTCCGGCGGGCGCCCCACCGGTTGGGGTGTTTACCCCGCTTTGACAATGCCCGCCACCCGTGCAACATCTACGGGTGCTTAATGCTGTACATTCGCTGAAATATCTCGGGGCCTTGCTCCTAACAGCCACCGCCACTGCCTGGGCGGCGGGTCCGCTGCAACGCCTGGCCAATACGACCTTGCAGTTGCCCCTGGCGCCCCCGCAATTTGGTTATAGGCTGGCCAATGCCTTCCCCTCGGTGAGCCTGAGCGGGCCGGTCTGCATCACGTCCCCACCGGGCGAAACTGACCGGCTGTTCATCCTGGAACGCGGCGGGAACATCGTGGTCATCACCAACTTGGCCAGTCCGAACCGCACCGTGTTTCTGAGTATTCCGATCACCACCGACAGCGAGTCAGGGTTGATCGGCCTGGCCTTTCATCCGGGTTATGGGACCAATGGTTTTTTCTTTGTGTTCTACTCGCGCTACCAAGGGGCAACGCTTTACCAGCGCATTTCCCGCTTCCAAGTCTCCGTGGGAAATCCAAACTCGGCCTTGACCAACACAGAACTTCCGCTGATTGCCCAGGTCGATCTGGCGGCCAATCACAATGGCGGTGATTTGCATTTCGGACCCGATGGTTACTTATACGCGTCGCTGGGCGACGGGGGCGCGCAATTTGACGGAAGCCGGAACAGCCAGACGATCACCAAAGACTTTTTCTCCGCGATCCTCCGCATTGACGTGGACAAGCGGCCGGAAAATCTGCTGCCCAATCCCCACGCGGCCAACACAACCAACTACTTCATCCCGGCAGACAACCCCTACATTGACCTGACCAGCTTTAATGGCCAGGCCATCAACCCGGCCAACATTCGGACCGAGTTCTATGCGATCGGATTTCGCAATCCGTGGCGAATGGCATTCGACCGCGCAACTGGCTTCCTCTACGTGGGCGATGTGGGCCAGGACACTTATGAGGAAGTGGATGTCATCGTCAAAGGTGGCAACTATGGCTGGGTCTATCGGGAAGGAACGCACCCGGGTTATCGTACGGGCGAAGCGCCGCCGGGATTCACCCCCATTGATCCCATCCAGGACTATCATCATGGAAGCGCGACCAATCAGGGAAACTCCGTCATCGGTGGCGTCGTTTATCGCGGGAGCCGCATTTCGCAGCTGTACGGTGCTTATGTTTTCAGTGACAACAACAGCGGACATGTCTGGATGCTACGCTACGACGGATCCAACACCGTGCCGTTTCAACGGATTACCGGAGCGGCCAGTCCGGCGGCGTTTGGGGTTGACCCTCGCAACGGCGATATTCTCATCGCTCAACTGGGCAACAATCAGATTGGGCGGCTGGATTACAGCGGCTCGCCCAGTGGCCCGGCGCTTCCGCCCACGCTCGCCGACACGGGCGCTTTCAGCGATCTGCCCTCGCTTACGCCCAATCCGGGCATTGTGCCGTACGATCTCAACGTTCCGTTCTGGTCGGACAACGCCCTCAAGACGCGCTGGTTCTCCGTGCCGAATACCAACCTGGCCCTCAACTTCAGCCCAAACGGAAACTGGTCGTCGCCCACCGGCAGTGTCTGGATCAAACATTTTGAACTCGAACTGACCAACGGCGTGCCCGCATCGCGCCGGCGATTGGAAACGCGCTTCATCGTCCGCAATACCGACGGTGTTTACGGCGTGACGTATCGGTGGACCACTCCGCCGACCAACGCCCTGCTCGTCGCGGAGGCCGGACTGGACGAGGGGTTCACAAATTACACGAGCGGCGGCGCGTGGCTCGGCACGCAGGTGTGGCATTACCCCGGCCGCGCGGAATGTCTCGCCTGTCACACCGCCCAAGGCGGGCATGCGCTGGGCTTCAACTCGGCCCAACTCAACCGTGATTTCGATTACAGCGGCACCACCACCAATCAAATCGATGCCTTAAGCCTCGCCGGTTACTTCAGCAACGCCGTGCCGAACCGCTACCTGCTGCCAGCGCTGGCCCACGCCACGAACGGAGCGACGAGTCTGGACTACCGGACCCGTTCGTATCTCGCGGCAAACTGCGTCCAATGCCACCAACCCGGCGGCGTTGCCAATGCGCTCTGGGACGCGCGGATCAGCACACCGGGTCCGCAAGCCGGCATCATCAACGGTGCGTTGAACAATAATTTCGGCGATATCAATAATCGCGTCATCGTTCCTGGCTCCCTCTCCAATTCAATCTTGTTCCAACGGGTGGCCAACCTCGGACCGGGCCACATGCCGCCCTTGGCAACTTCGGTCGTGAACGCGCAGGCGGTCGAACTCCTGAGCGCGTGGATCACCAATGGGCTCGCGAGTTATCAGAGCTATGCCGACTGGCAGGTGCTCTACTTCGGTTCGACCAACGCGGCCCCCGCACTGCAACTCGCGGATCCCGACGGCGACGGCGCGAAGAATTATCTCGAATATCTCACCGGGACCGTCCCAACCAACGCGGCATCGGCTTGGGGTCTCGCCATTGCCCAGAGCAATGCCAACGCGAAGGTCGTTATCCCGCAAGTGGCGAACCGCGCATTTGAAGTTCAGGCCACCACCAACCTGCTCAATGGCAGTCCCTGGTCCGCTCTGAATCTCCCGGCGAATGCGCCGCTTTTCCCCATTTCCAATCGCACGGCGATCGTGGAGGAAGCCAATCAATCTGGCCCGCCACGTTACTATCGCGCGCGGGTGCTGGAACCATAAGGCCGAAAAATCGCATTTGAATTGGGTCGGACGATTTCTATCATCCAACCGATGAGTTCACCGGTCTATCGCGCCCGTCGCGCGCATCTGGACGATCTGCCGGCATTGAAGGCGCTTTGGGAAGCCATGCGCTTTCCGGGGGCGGATCTGGAAAAACACCTCACCGATTTTCAAGTCGTCCACGAAGCCAACCACCCGATTGTCGGCGCCGTCGGCTTTCAAATGGCGCAGCGGCATGGGCGGATTCACAGCGAGGCCTTCAGTGATTTTGGCATTACGGATCAGGCGCGACCGTTGCTTTGGGCGCGGATTCAAACCCTCTGCACCAATCACGGCATTCATCGCGTCTGGACCCAGGAGCATGTGCCCTTCTGGATCCAAAACGGGTTCCAGCCAGCGGCCCCGACTCTGTTGGAGAAGTTGCCCGAAGCTTGGGATCGCGCCCAACCCGGCTGGCTCACCTTGCAACTCCGAGACGAGCAGGCCATTGCTTCGCTGGACAAGGAATTTGCAATGTTTGTGGAATCGGAAAAAGGCCGGTCCGCCGAAGCGCTGGGTCAGGCGCGGGCGTTGAAGTCGCTGTTGCTGGGCCTTACCGCGCTGATCATTCTCGCGCTTGCGGTGGGGGCCATTTACGTTTTTGTCACGCGGGTTGCGCCTGGATCATTACCGCACTGACGGCCGCGTGAATTCGTCCGCGTGGTAGGAACTCCGCACCAGCGGCCCGCTCGCCACATGCACAAACCCCAGTCCCCGCGCCTGCACTCCAAGTTCGGTATACTTCTCCGGCGTCACGAACTCGAGCACCGGCAAATGCTTCAAGGTCGGTTGCAGATATTGCCCCAGCGTGAGGATGTCGCAATTCGCCTGGCGCAAGTCCGCCATTGCGGTCAGCACTTCGTCTTCGCGCTCCCCCAGCCCAAGCATCAGCCCCGACTTGGTGTAAATCCCCGCCCCGCACTTGGACTTCACCTTCCGCAGCACACTCAAGGAACGATCATAGGTGGCACGGTGGCGAACATCCGGGGTCAATCGCCGCACGGTTTCGAGATTGTGATTAAAGATGTGCGGATGAGCCGCCAGGACGGCATCAATCGCCTGGTCATCATCCAGAAAATCCGGCGTGAGCACTTCGATCGCGATTTCGGGATTCAAAGCGCGCACGGCTTCGATGGTCTGCCGGAAATGCTCCGCGCCGCCATCTTTTAAATCGTCACGCGCCACCGCCGTGATGACGACATGTTTCAGCCCCAGCCGACGTGTCGCCTCGGCAACCCGCGCGGGTTCATCCGCCTCCAAGGCCAGGGGTTTGGACGTGCTGACCGCGCAAAAGCCACAGGCCCGCGTGCAGCGGTCGCCAGCGATCATGAAGGTGGCGGTACCCTTGCTCCAGCATTCCCAGTGGTTCGGACACTTGGCACTTTCGCAAACCGTGTGGAGTTTGAGTTCGCCCAGCAAGCTGCGGGTGCGGGCAAAGCTGTTGGACGTGGGCAGTTCAATGCGCAGCCAGGGGGGAAGCCGCGGACGAACCGGCGGGGTGACTTCAACAACCGTCATGCTATTTGTGATTCAACCGGCTCCAAAATTTCTCAAGTTCCTCCGGCCCAAAGTCGGCAAGCACTTGTCCATCCACCACCATCACCGGGGCCAGTTCCTGCCCGGAGAGCTTCACCATCTCGCCAAACGCGGCATCGTCAGCGATCACGTCAATTCTTTCGTATTCGATGTCGTGATCTTCCAACCAGCGCATGGCTTTGTGACACCAGCCGCAATAGGGTTTGATGAACAACCGAGGAGTTTGGGGTTTCACAGCGCTCAAAATCCGACCGTCGTGCGTATCAGTTTCACAACTCAGGACTGGATCTGCTCAGAATATTGATCGGGGGAAAGCAACCCCGCCAACTCTCCCGCATTGCTCAATTTGATCTTAAAAAACCAGCCCCCCGCGTGCGGTGCGGAATTCACCAGGGCCGGGTTATCCACCACGGCCTTGTTGACTTCCACGATTTCACCGCTGACCGGTGAGTAGATATCGCTGGCGGTCTTGACGGACTCAACCACCGCGCAGGTCTCGCCCGCCTTGACCCGCCGCCCGACCTCAGGTAATTCCACGAAAACGATGTCGGTCAACTCATGCTGAGCGTGGTCGGTAATACCAACCACCGCAGAGTCGCCACTGACGCGCACCCACTCATGGGACTTTGCGTATTTCAAATCTGCCGGAACATTACTCATAGATATTTTTCCAAGTGCGGTTGAAGTCTAACGAGGATTCAAGGTTTGAAAATGTTTTTCCGTCGCCGCCAGGTGAAATCGGGACATTACTCCCGCACATTCCGCCGCGCAGAGCAAGGCCGAGTCAATTCGTCCGCTTCAGCGTGACCAGCCAAGCATTCTCGCCTGCGGATTCTCCGCCGAAAACAAGGATTTCATCTTTTGGCATCGGCTGCGTGTGTTTGGTGCAGACATCGCCTTTCTTGCCGTACAACAAAACCTCCACCCGCTGGACATCGAGCAGCTTTACTTCAATCGAGGCTTTCTCGCTCATCACCACCCGATTCGTTCCCCCAAGCGACACAGTGATGGACTTCCGGTTGACCTCGAAATAGTTGGCCCATTTCAATGGCAATTTAGCGAGCCGTTTGCGCATTTCCGCCTCCGCCTCTTTGTGCTTGGGATTGGGAGAGGTTTTTTCGTTGGTGGCCCAAATCAGTTGGGCTTGAAATTCGGCATCCGCCGCCTGCACCCGACTGCCGCCCAAGGCGAGCAGCGGAAGCATGAGCGCCAACCAGCCAAATCGAAACGCCGCCGTGAAAGTAAGTCTCATTCCCAATTGATTGTATCGGCCGGAACGGTTTTGGTAAACTCGTTTTCCGCGGGATAGGACAACCACACCAAGGTAGTGCCCGAGGCAAAATCCCGATAGGTAAACGTGCCCGCGTCAACTTGGGCCGTGTCAGTTTCGGCCACCGAAAATCGGTGCCCAACTCCCAACTGCGGCCTGATTACCAACAGACCGAGGAAGAGGGTCGCCAGCACGGCCGATGGGATAGCCAACCGGCGCAAGAAGGCGAAGATGAATACCGGCGCAGGCTCTGAAATACTCCGATCCGGGCGCTGGATGTCGCGCGCGATCTTCGACCAATAAAACTCGCGCGTCTCCGGCACCTTGATTTCGGCCTCGAATCCTGCCAAGGCGCTGCGGGTATGAGTCAACTCGGCCAGCAAGGCGCTGGCGTCTGGATTCTGCGCAATGAAGTCCGCGAAACCTTTGGTCTCGCCGGACGGCAATTCGTCGTCGAGGTAAGCCTGCAATTTCAATTGTAAGTCCTGTTTCATATCACACCCTTCACTCCGGTACCTGCAAATCCTGCAACAAAGCGGCCATCTTCCGTCGCGCGTAGAATAACCGCGACATCACCGTGCCGATCGAGCAATTCATCGTCTTGGCTATGGTCTTGTAATCCATCTGTTCAAACTCATGCAGCACCATCACCGTCCGATGCGCTTCCGAGAGCTGGCTCAACGCGCGATCAATCCGCACCCGTAACTCGGCCCGCTCCAGTCGTTCGGTCGGGTTCACCGTCACCACGGGCATTTGGCGTTCCACGCCGCCCAACTCTTCGTCCATTTCCTCGATGGACTCCGTGCGCTGGCGTTTCTTGCGGCGCAACTGGTCGAGGCAAAGGTTGATCGTGATCCGGGTCATCCAGGTGGTGAAACTGGAAT
>JADLHS010000117.1 GCA_020848635.1 Limisphaerales bacterium | reverse complement strand
GCCGGTGTGGGTGCCGGTGTGGTGGCCGGTGTGGTTGCCGGTGTGGGTGCCGGTGTGGTTGCCGGTGTGGGTGCCGGTGTAACTGGCGGTGTAACTGGCGGTGTAACTGCGGGAACGGGCGATGGGATGGCAGCCTGCGCCGGTTGCGGCGGCGGGGCGACGGGCGGCGGGGCGGGAACCGTAGCAACTGGTGAGTTCGTCGCAGTCGCCGGCACGGCGACCACCTTCGGCGCGGCCTTTGACGCAGCTTGTTTCGATTGGGGTTTCGGCTGCTGGCAACCCGTGAGGAGTACCAGCGCGACGGGAATCAAGATCAGTCTTAACATGTCGGGCAATCCTTGCTGCATTGATTGGCAACGAATTGTCGCCTAAAAGAACCAACAAACTCAAGTGCTAGAAACATTTTTTTTGCTTTCCCGCGAACCATCCCGGATGGACACGGGAAGATTCCGGTTCGTGCCGCCTCAGATAACGGGTTGGACGTTCAACGCGCCAGATAATTCGATCTACCACGTCCGTCCCGGTGGCGGTGCTCTCAAGTCCGGAACCGGCGAACGGCCCACGCAAGACGATCTCAACGCCGGCGCAATGTCGCACGCTTCATTTCGCGATCGTCCTCCCGCCGTTTCAAATCCTCGCGCTTGTCGAACACCGCCTTGCCTTTCCCAACACCGATTGAAACTTTCACCCGGCCATTTTTCCAGTAAAACGCCAGCGGGATGAGTGCGTTGCCCTTGACCGACGCCAACTCGAACAGTTTGCGGATTTCCGATTTATGCAGCAGCAGTTTGCGGGCAGCCTTGGGCTTGTGGTTCTGGAGATTACCGTGGGAATACTCGTCAATATGCGCGTTGTGGAGAAAAACCTCGTTATTGTCAACGCGGGCGTAGGCATCGGCGATCTGGCCTTTGCCCGCGCGCAAGGCCTTCACCTCCGTCCCATGCAGAACGATCCCGGCCTCGAAGGTTTCAAGGATGTGGTAGTCGCGCCGGGCTTTTGCGTTCTTAACAATGTCGGCCATAAACGGCAACAGCCAGAGGGTGATTCCTCTGGCTGGGCGTAATCAAGCTGTTTGTCTTGCCTTTAGTGCTTCTTGCGTTTCTTGGGCAAGGGCCGGGTTAGTTCCACGGGCTCGGGCAAATCCCAACCGATCTTCTCCTCGATAATCTCGCGCAAGGCCACATCCGCCATGCCCAAATTGGTGGCATCGGCGATCAGCGGACGGTTCATGCCCCCGCCGCCGGAATTAAGCTGGCGCACGCGGCGCGAAACCAGATTGATGAGTACGTTGGGGTTGCCAACCTTTTCCAAAGCTTTTTTGCAGAGTTCAGCGTTCACAGTTTTTGTCAGTCCTAATCGAGCAAGACAGAGTAATGGACACCGCCCCGGGCGCAATAGAAAAAACAATCAACTTGCACCACCGTCCGCATTCTCCTAAAACAACCGCCCAATGCCGCGAAAAAGCCTGCATCCCAGCCCAACCGGTCGCCCGGCCTTCGACTTGGCGAAGTTCCTTGAAACCCGAACCGCCGCCGTCAATGCGGCGCTGGATCGCTTCCTGCCATCGGAGCAAACCAAACCCGCGACAATCCACCGGGCGATGCGCTATTCGCTCTTCGCCGGTGGCAAACGGATGCGGCCCGCCCTCGTCCTCGCCGCCGCGACCGCCTGCGGCGGACGCGAATCCGACGCCCTGCCGCTGGCTTGCGCCGTCGAGTGCATCCACACCTACTCGCTGGTGCATGACGATCTGCCTGCGATGGATAACGACGATTTCCGCCGGGGCAAGCTTACAAACCACAAGGTCTTCGGCGAAGGCATCGCCGTGCTGGCCGGCGACGCGTTGTTGACGCAGGCCTTCGAGATTGCCGCGCAAGCCAAAGGCTGGCCGCGTTATTCGCATCGCGACCTCATTCTGGAAATTGCCAAAGCCTCCGGCTCACTCCAACTCATCGCCGGACAAGTGGCCGACCTCGAAGGCGAAGGGAAGAAAACGTCTGCCGCGCAATTGAAATACATTCACGAGCGCAAGACCTCCGCCCTGCTCTGCTGTTCCGCCCGGCTCGGCGGCATGAGCGCGAAGTGCTCCCCCGCGCAAATCGCCGCCCTCACCGACTTCGGCTACCACGTCGGTTTGGCGTTCCAGGTCATTGACGACATCCTCGACGTGACGCAAACGAGCGAGAAACTTGGCAAGACAGCGGGCAAAGACACCAAGGCGCAGAAGGCCACCTACCCTTCCATTGTCGGGCTGGAAAAATCGCGGAAGATTGCCGAGGAATTAACCGCCAGAGCCTTTGCGGCGTTGAGAGTCTTCAAAGGCAAAGCCGTTGCCCTCGAAGCGCTGGCGGAGTTTCTCTTGAAGCGGGAATGTTAAACGGCGGCCTTTGCCAGAGCGGGCCCCGATGTTCTAGACGCAAAAATCTGTGCTCGACAATTAATTGTGTCCAGATTTAGCGTCAAATCATGAAAGAGGATAGGCTGCAAAACCCGCCACCCCTTATTCGTTTAGGCTTATGACGCGGAGGCTACGCATCTTCATCAGCAGCACAATCGTAGCACTCGCGCTTTACTCAGGCGTATTCTCATTCTGGTGGTTTCGGAGTCCATCACGACAGGGAACGTGGCAGGGCAAGCACGTTCGCGTAGTCGAGTTTCAATTCAACAGCCTATCTACGTGTACGCAGCCGCTGTGGACTCCTGCATTCTGGTTTGTCGAGGAGGTTTGTGGTTACGAGCGGTGCGGCTTCATTGCTATGTATGAGAAGTCAGTTCAGATTTATGCAAAGTGATCCGCCTACGAGGACAGGCCGTAGCCTTCCGATCCCCTACTGCCCCGCGTAATACGCATCCACCTTGGCCGCCACGTCCTTGTAACCGATGTCGGTTTCGTAGATGAGTTTGAACTGCTCGATGGCATCCTCTTTTTTGCTCATGCTCTCCAACACGCAGCCGAGGTTGTAGATCAGTTCCTTCTTCTCGTCGTCGAACACGAGCTTCTCCCTGATCGCGTTTTGCAGGGTTTTGGCGGCGAGATCAAACATCTTCCGCTTCGCAAAACACTGGGCGAGGTAATTCATCGCGGCCAAGCGCTTGTGCGGGTTACCCTGCGCCTTCTGAAATTCCTGAATGGCTTCCCCGATCTTGCCCGTCTGGAAATAGAGCACACCCATCTCGTACCGGATCGCCATGTCCGTCGGATAGTTCGCCACGCGCTTTTGACATTCCGCGACCTGGAACGCGAGCTTGTCCGCGTTCAACTGCAAGGACCGTTCGGCGTAGTCGGGTGCCGCCACATCAAGTTGTTCCGCCTGATGCTCAAACTGGCGGACGGTGGTTTCGGCGACAGCGCGGTCCAGCGCGGCGTCCGCGCCCTGTTCGGTGGCTTTGATGCGCTCGTAGTAGACCAGCGCACGGTCGAATTGTTTCTTCTGGGTGTAAAGCTCGGCGAGCGAGCGGAGGAGTCTGGGATTGTTCGGCTCGGACACCAGGTGCGCTTCATACTCCGCGACCAGCCGCTCGGCCGTGTCCTCGGTCTTCTGGACGCGCTGGCCTTGTTCCAACTCGACCGCCTCCTTTTCATTGCGCAGAATGTCGCGATAGGAGCCTTCGCCCGTGGCCAGCTCGTTGTAGCCACCTTCGGCCAGGGTCCGGCGGGCGGAAATGTTCTTCAGGGCCTGCGCCAGGTCGGCATCCCCGGGGAACAGGCTCAGCGGCTCGGCCAAAACCTGTTCGGCGCGTTTCACGTTGCCAATGTCCGCCAGCGCGTTGGCCAGCTGGATCACCGCGGCTTTGTCCTTGGGCGAATTCCGGACGAGAACCTCCAACGACATGACAATGGTTTGCGGCAGCGCCAACGCCGTGGCCGCCTCAACAATCACCCGGTGGGCGCCGGAATTGGCCGGGTCGGAATCCAAAACGTGCTCGGCGATGGCCAGAGCCTCGGTCGGATTCTTATGCACCGCCATTTGCGCCTTGGCGACCTGGGGAGCGGACCCGGCGCTGCTGAAAACCTTCTTGAAGAAACCGCCCCCGCCCTTGGCCTCGGCCTTGCCCGACTGCGCCTTGCGCAGCGCCTTGCGACAGTCAACCACCGCCGGCTCGCGCGCGAGCACCTGGTGATAGAGGTTGATCGCATAGTCAAAGTTCTCCCGGGCGAGCGCGTCATTGCCCTTGGTGAAGAGCGGCCGCAGGTCGCGCGGAATTTCATTCACACCTTTTTCTGCCATGGCGACGCAATGTAAGCCGAGGGCGGCGAAAAAAGCCAATGCATTTCATAAACCGAGGCCAACGAGCGAGGGGGCGAACCAATTCTTGATTTATCCTCACGCCCGCCGTCGCGGACAGCGTTTGACTGCCGGCATCACCTGCTTACGCTTCCCGCGTGAGTTTGCTTCAAGCTGAGCCGAGCACCGGCAGCCTGCGCTTGCCTGACCTGGGCTTGTGGCTCGACGCGCGCCAGGCGCAGAGCAGAGCCGAGCAGCGTCTTCATCAGGCGCTTGGGCGACAGGAACAGTTGGCATTGAAGCTGTCGGCTTGAACGGCGCGGCCCAGATCAGATCGCGAAATCGGTGTACTCCGGCTTCACCACTTCCAACGGAGGGAACAACATGCCCGCCGCCACGGTCGCGTTCGTGCCCTGCTCAATCAGGATGAAGGAGCCGGTGAGCCGATTAGTTGTGTAGCCGTCGTACACGAGCGGCTTGGCGGTCTTCAACCCGATGACGCCGATGTCGTTCGCACGAAATTCGGTTGGTCCGGGTTCCAAATCCAGTGTCTCCATGTTGATCCGGCCCTCGACCTGGGTCACAACGGCCTGGAGGGTCTGCGCGCCGTGTTTGAGAAAATACCTTTTGCCGGCCTGCAATGGACGCGTGCTCATCCAGCAGATGCGCGCGCGCAAAGCGCTGCCCATGCCGGGTAACGAATCCAGACCCACGATGATGTCGCCGCGACTGATGTCAATGTCATGCTCCAGACAGATCGTCACGGATTGCGGACAAAACGCTTCGGCCAGCGAGCCGTCATAGGTCCAGATGTCTTTGATGGTCGTCTTGATACAGCCGGGTAACACCGCGACTTGCTGGCCTTTGCGCACAATGCCACTCGCGATCTGCCCGCTCAACCCACGGAAGTCATGCAGCATTGGGTCGGTCGGATTGTTGGGCCGGTTCACCCATTGCACCGGGAAACGAAACGCGTTCAAATTCCAGTCACTCGCGATATGGACGTTTTCCAAGTGAGCGAGCAAGGTCGGACCTTCATACCACGGCGTGAACTTGGAGACGTCCACGACGTTGTCACCGTGAAGGGCGCTGATGGGGATGAACTTCACATCGCGAAACACGTCGAGCTTGGGAAGGAAATCTTCGATCTCGTCTCGAATTTCCTGAAAACGTTCCTGACGCCACTCCACGAGATCCATCTTGTTGATGGCAATGACGAGATGGGGAATGCCGAGCATCGCGGCAATAAACGTATGCCGGCGCGTCTGCTCAATCACGCCCTGCCGCGCATCCACCAGCACGATGGAGAGATTCGCCGTCGAAGCGCCCGTGACCATGTTGCGCGTGTATTGCACATGCCCTGGTGTGTCGGCGACGATGAATTTTCGTTTCGGAGTGGCAAAGTAGCGGTAGGCGACGTCAATCGTGATGCCCTGCTCGCGCTCGGCGCGCAGGCCGTCGGTAAGGTTCGCCAGATTGATCTGGCCGCCGCCGGTGATGTCGGCGGATTTTTCCAACGCTTCGACCTGATCTTCCATCAACGACTTGGAGTCGTAGAGCAACCGGCCGATGAGCGTGGACTTGCCGTCGTCCACCGACCCGCAGGTGTTGAACCGCAAAATTTCAATGGGGTGCTGGGTGTGTGGCATAGCTCAGAAATATCCGGCTTTCTTCCGATCTTCCATCGCAGCTTCGCTCGCTTTGTCGTCGGCCCGGGTGCCGCGTTCGGTGACGCGCGCGGCGGAAACCTCGCCGATGATGTCATCCACGCTGTCGGCGGGTGATTCGATCATGCCGGTGCTGATCATGTCAGCAATGGTGCGCACGCGGACGACGAGTTGCTTGAGCGGCTCCGTCGGCTTGGGCCGCGCACCGGCATAGGGATCGGGCTTGGTCGCATCGGCGTGGGGCGGCGGCACGGGAATCCATTGGCCGCCACGCCGGAAACATTCGCGCTCGTGACTGAAATAGATCGTCGGCACGGCGAGATGTTCTTTCTTGATGTACTGCCAGACGTCCATCTCGGTCCAGTTGGAGAGCGGGAACACACGCATGTTTTCGCCGGGGTTGACGCGGGCGTTGTAAAGATTCCAGATCTCGGGTCGCTGCGCCTTGGGATCCCATTGGCCGAAGCTGTCGCGGAAGCTGAAGAAGCGTTCCTTGGCGCGGGCCTTTTCCTCGTCGCGCCGCGCGCCGCCGATGGCGCAATCGAATTGAAACTCCTCGATGGCCCCCAGCAACGCGGGAATCTGCAGCTTGTTGCGACTGATCTCGCCGCGCGCGGGCGTCGCCCAACCTTTTTGAATCGCCTCATCCACCGTGCGCACGATGAGTTTCGCGCCGAGCTCCTTCGCCCGCCGATCGCGGAATTCGATCAGCTCCGGAAACTCGTGACCGGTCTCGATGTTGAGAAACGGCATCGGGAGGTCGGATGGTCGGAAGGCTTTTTCGGACAGCCGCAGCAGGCAGATGGAATCCTTGCCGCCCGAAAACAGCAGCGCGGGGCGTTCAAATTCGCCTGCAACTTCGCGCATGATGTGGATGGCTTCCGTCTCCAAATACTGCAAGTGATCGAGATGATATGAGCTCATGAAAGAAGTCTTCCCGGCAGCCAGATTAAATGCCCGATCCCATCTTCTCGCCACCCCAGGCAGCGTGCAAACCACATTCGCGTTTTTCGTCGGCTTTGGCGGGATCGAAGTAGTCCCACTCGTTGGGCAGGTTGTGGTGCTTGAGATAGGTTTCCATCTCCGCATCGCTCCAATAGAATACGGGGCTGACTTTGATGGTGTTGAAATTCTTGTCCGCAACCACGATGTCCAGCCCCGCGCGATTTGGATTCTGCACTTTGCGCAATGCAGTAAGCCAGATGGTCGGCGCGAGCGCTTTCATACCGCGCATAAAGGGTTCGAGCTTCATCACCGCGCTGAAATCCTTGAGGCGATGTTCATTTTCCGGCGTGGGCTCGGGCGGGCCACCATGAATGGCGTCGTAGTGGGCGGCGGTCATCTTGGGCACAAAGGCTTTGATGTTGAGCTTGAGCCGCCTCGCCAACTGCTCGGCATGTCGGTAAGTCGCGGGGCGATTGTAGCCATGATCCGCCCAGAGCACCGGGATGTCCGGCTGCGCTTGCGCGGCAAGATGGAGGATGACGGCTTCGTAAGGACGATAATTCGTAGAGACAATGGCCCGGCCCCTGGCTTGCGCGATGGCCCACTTGACAATTTCGGGCGCGGGCGCGTGGCGCAAATCGACGTTGGTGTTTGAGATTTGGTCCGGAGTCATGAAATCGAAGTCAACCGGCGGTCGGGGAAAGTTCCTTCAAGAAAACCCGGTCGCACCAATCGCCGAAGCGCTCGTTGGCGTTGCGCTCCTTTGCGAAGCGCGCAAGCACCGGACGGAGTTCCGTTTCCATGTCAGGATCTTTCACAACGTCTTTCCAAATGCGATTCAGGCGGGTACCGGAGGCGTCGCCACCGAGCCAGACTTGATAACGCCCGGGCGCTTTGCCGACAAATGCGATCTCCGCCACGTACGGCCGGGCACAACCATTCGGACAACCGGTCGAGCGAATTATGATCTCTTCACCACCCAGGCCAAGGTCGGCACAGACTTTTTCCAAGCGATCAATCAGGCCGGGTAGGTAACGCTCGGATTCCGCGAGGCCAAGGCCGCACGTCGGCAGCGACGGGCAGGCCATGGAAGCCGCATGCAGAACGGTCGCCTGATTCTCGGTTTTCACGGCCGCGGCGTTGAGCAGTGCGGTGATGGCAGCTTTGTCGGCATCGCTCGCGTTGGCGAGCAGGACATTCTGATTCGCAGACAGGCGGAACTCGAGGTGCGGAAATTTCTCAGCCACCTGACGCAACGCTGTCTTTTGCGCGGCCTTCACCCGGCCCATATTGACGAACAACCCGAGAAACCAATTGCCATCGGCAGCCTTGTGCCAACCCAGCAGGTCTTGTGTCGTGGTAAACTGGTAGGGCTTCGCGGGTGCAAGTGTGATACCGGCGCGCTTGTTCACTTCCTCGCGCATGAACTCCACGCCCTTCTCGGCAACCACGTATTTCAACCGGGCGTGCTTGCGGTCGGTGCGATCACCAAAATCGCGATGAATCGTCAGCACCGCTTTCGCCACGTCCACGAGTTTGTCCGGCGTGAAGAATCCGATCACGTCCGCGAGACGCGGATACGTGGCTTCGTTACCATGACTCCGGCCCATCCCGCCGCCAACGCAAAGGTTGTAGCCGAGGAGTTTGTCATTCTCCACGATCGCGATGAAGCCGAGGCAGTTTGTGAAGACGTCCATGTCGTTCACCGGCGGGATCACGAACCCGATCTTGAACTTGCGCGGCAGATACGTCTGGCCGTAGAGAGGATCCACGAAGTTCTTGTTCTCCGCCGCTTCGTTATCGAGTTGGACGCCGTCAATCCAGATCGAGTGATATGCCTTGGTCTGCGGCGCAAGCGCCACCGCGACCTGGTGGGCGTGGGCATAAACCGCTTCGCGCGCTTTGGTGTAGGCGGGCGTGGGGGCGGCCATCACATTCCGATTCACATCGCCACACGCCGCAAGCGTTGAGAGCAAGGACTCGTTGATCTTCTTCACGAGCGGGCGCAAGCCGGACATCACGACCCCGTGGAACTGAATGCTTTGCCGCGTGGTGATGCGAAGGGTGTTATTGCCGTACTGCGTCGCGAGATCATCGAACACAACCCATTGCTTCGCCGTCATAACGCCGCCAGGGATGCGCCCCCGGACCATCATGATGTATTTCTTGCCGGACTTGCGCAGGTCACGGTCGTCTTGTTGATACGATCCGTGAAACT
>JADLHS010000116.1 GCA_020848635.1 Limisphaerales bacterium | reverse complement strand
GCTCGCCGGATTGCGGATCGTTGATTGTCACTGGGAAGCGGCGATGCTCCCCAAACTCGATAAACACTTCGGGAAAAGGTGGCTCGAACCACTTGGCAGGGACATCCCCACCGAAGTCGGTTTCCATGAGCATCTGTTCGAGTGCGTCGGTAGTCTGGAAAGTGCGGATGCGGCCGTAATGCACCATCAGGCGCAAAGCAATGTCGCAAAGCACGTCAAAGCGGTCGAGATAAACGGTCCTGGCCAGCAGGGGGTAGGACTCGCGAAGCGTGGTTGCTATGTCATGTCGGGTGCTGCCGGCACGCTTGGCCTCCGCGATGACCTCGGGCGCAACAGCCTCAAGGAGTTCCGCTTCGTGCGCCATAAGGTCGTGCAAGGCTATCCGCCGATGGTGCGGAAGCGCCAGGAGGCGTTCGTCGGCGCATTGCTGATTCTTGACGCAGGCGGCCGCGTGGCCGGTCATGAATTTGCGGTATTTCTGCTGTTGCGCCGGGTTCAAAGAGGCAAGGAAAGCGGAATCTATCATCACGCACCAATTTTCAAGGGAGCTTGGAGGAGGGGCAACGCATGAACGTCGCCCAAAACACGTCCTAACGCGGAGGAATGGTCATTCTTCGAGGGGCGGTTGATGGATTTGTCCTTCACTGCCAGCCGTTTCCACCCGGCCGGGATGATGCTGCACACCAAAACGGTCGATCCGTTGTGAATGACGTACATCTGATCCGCCACAGCCTTTTCGGCCACATCGAATAGGCGTTCTTCCCCATTCGGGATGATGACTTTGATGGCGGGATCGCGGATTTCAGCGGGCAACATAGCGCCCCCCCTCGTTACGAATCATGCGCTGACTCTCCATCGCGCCCAGGGTGCGTTGAAGCATCCGTCGCGGCCAGCCGGTGGCGTGTTCGATTTCGCGCATACTCATTCCCCAGTTGTCACGGATCATCTCGTGTAGGTGGTTGGTGATTGCCTCGGTCATGCAGCAACCGCTTCCTTGACCCAGAGGCCGCCGTAAGCGCAGTGCAAGTCGGGGGAGCCGGTCCGCTTCTCGGCACTGGCGCGGATTTCGCTCGGGGTGGCCTTGCGGAAGCCTTTTGCCCGTGCCTTGGCCTCGATGGCCGGGTAATTCGGGCTGCTGGTGTAGGCAGTGTGGTTCTCGTCAAATTGGTCCATTGGATTCGGACTGTTGTTGTGGATGACGGGAGTAAGTTTGCCTATCGGGGGAGGGGCTTTCTGGAATAAGTTCTAGCAAAACGCGAATACCCAGCCTGTCCGCAAAGGACCGCCGGGCAAGGGTTTCGTGAGGGAGAGGAGGCTACTTCTTCAGTCCGAACCCGCCACCGGAAACGATGCGCGGGGGAATCAGTCATGACCAGGTTGGAACGGTCCTTCAGGGCAGCCGTAATTCGGGTACATCCAGCAGCAAGGCGAAATCGCCGCAGTCAGGGTGGTTTCGAAGTCGCGTACGACGGTCTTGGTGAAGTCTTTGGCAAGCATGATTAGTCCGTAAAAGCAGGTTCGGCGACGAGCGCCTTCGCCAAATCAAGTGTCAGGACGGTGCCATCCGGGGCAACGATCTCGAGATGGCGGCGTTTGTAGTTGCTGGAGAGGTGGCCAGCCTGAAAAGCCTCTGCCGTGTCGGCAAGAAACTCCTCGGCGGAGGCGATCGCGCCGGGCAAGTCGGTTACCTCAACGGTAGGCTCGTCGTCCTCCCCGGTCAGGGTGAAGAAATCGCCGTTGTGCAGGCGGACACGGAAGCCCGAAGCGGATTGCGTCATCGGGGCACCCCTCAAGCCGCCCACCGAGGCCACTCGAGGACTTCGTAGTCCCCTGCTGGCTGGTAGCAAGGCCACTCATTCGTCTCGCGGCAACGCTTCAGCAGATTCATTGCTTGGCGATAACGGCGCACCCCGCGCATCAGCATCTCTTCCGGCGCCCCATAGAGGGCGCAGCCGTGAGGGGCGGATTCTTCGGCGGCAAGGAAGACGAAATCGAAGTCGCGTTGGAAAACCTGACGCAGACCTTCCAGATACACGGCGGCTTGAAGGTCATAGTCGTAATTGACGCAGGAACGCACGAATGCTGCCGGCGAGGCGTCGACAGTCTTTTTCACGTCGAGACAGATGCCGGTGTCGAAGTCGATGCACAGACAGTCCGGGCGGATCTTTTGCCAGATGCCGGTTTCCTCGTCTTGCCAGATGATCGAGTGCTCAACCAGACCAGCGCGCAGCAACGTAGTGGCGGAGGCGTGCTGGGCAACACTGTGGGCGATGCCTTCCACCGCCGCCATCTGATCCGCGGTCAGAATCCGCTTATTGGCATTGGCCAGCTCGAATTCCTTGTACTCCTTGGTGCGTTTGTCACTCCCCGGCGCCACGACATATTCAGATGCGTACAGCTCAGGCTCCAGCAAACGAGCATGCACAGCGGTACCCAAGAACTTAGCCGGCGTTTCCTTGTTCGTGGCGCCCTGCAGGTAGGCTTGGAAGTGCGCCGGCGACCGAAGACTTTGAGTGAGGCCGGACACCGACACACAGGAGCGGTCGGCGTGATAAACCTCGTTGGGAATATCCGGGCGGCAATGCAAGGTGCCGAACAGCTCCAGCAGGCTCGGCAGCGCGGCGGCGAGGGCAAGTGCTTCGGTTTCGGGTGCTGTTGCGGCGTTCATGGCGGCCTCCTTATTCTTGATTCAGCTCCCAGTTTGCCAATCTGCATGGGGTGAATTTGGAATAAGTTTTGCTGACCATTACTGACGCTGGACCCCTG
>JADLHS010000115.1 GCA_020848635.1 Limisphaerales bacterium | reverse complement strand
GATTCAGCGCCCAATCGCCGACCCGCCACAGCACATAAAGCCCGAATCCCGTACCCACCACCACGCCCACCGCCAACGCCCCCCACCGCATCCGGGTTTGGCGAACCTGGGCGGACCGCAACTTCACGGCCAACACATGAACGCGACCTAACCGCCGGTTAACTGATTTTCGCTTGGGCCACATTGCCATCAATTAAAGATGCAAAATTGAAAATTGAAAATGCCGGAAGCCCGCCGAACCGGCAGGCGCTCCGCCCTGGATTTGAATTTTGCATTTCTAAGTTTTTCTTCTTTTCAGCGCTAGGGCCACCATCCGCTGGCACAACTCCGCGTAGCCAATGCCCGCCGCCGCGGCCGCCTTCGGCATCAGGCTGGTCTCTGTCATCCCGGGCAACGAATTTACTTCCAACACCACAGGATCACCATTCGGCCGCACCATCACATCCACCCGCCCATAATCGCGCCCACCGATGGCACGAAACGCGCCCACGGCCGCGCTCTGGACGCGCTTCGTCGTCGCGGCATCAAACACAGCGGGACAAACGTATTCCGCGGCGCCCACGCTGTATTTCGTCCGGTAATCATAGACGCCCGACTTGGGACGCACCTCAACGATGGGTAGCGGTTGGTCATCCAGAATCCCAACCGTACCTTCGCGCCCGATGATTTTTTCTTCCATCAGCACCTGCGAATCGTGCCGCAACGCCTCGGCTAGCGCGTTCGCCCACTCCTCGACGCGTTCGACGAATTGCAGTCCCACGCTGGAGCCCTGGCGCACCGGCTTGATCACCAACGGCGGATTCCACCCCATCGGCCACGGGGTTTTCGGCGTGTCCAATACCAGCGACCGTGCCGTCGGCACTCCCGCCGCCACGCACCGCTGCTTCGTCAGGACCTTGTCAAAACCAATCCGGCTCGCCTCCGCGTCGCAACCGGTGTAGGGCACGCCTAATTGATCCAACTCCGTCTGTACCGTGCCGTCCTCGCCGTACGTCCCATGCAGGGCGAGAAAAACCACTTGCGTGCCCGGCGCCAGCCGCCAGCCCGGGGCGCGCGGATCCAGTTCCGCCACGACGTGCCCCAGCGACCGCAATGCCGTCGCCACCGCCGCGCCGGAGTTCAACGAAACTTCGCGTTCGGCACTCGGCCCGCCAAGCATCACGGTGATATTCAACTTCTCCATCATCGCTTCCTAGTCTTCACCGACAATTTCCACTTCCGGCGACAACTCAATCCCGCGTTCGGTTCGCGCGCGATCTTGAATGAGGGCCATTAAATTCAAAACATCCTTTGCTGTCGCGCTGCCGTCGTTGACGATGAAATTTCCGTGTTCCAAAGAAACCATCGCCCCGCCGACGCGGGCCCCCTTCAGTCCGAGTTCCTGAATCAACCGGCCCGCCGGAATTGTGACCGGATTCTTGAAGCAACAACCCGCGCTTGGCGCCGACGGTTGCGAAGCCCAACGCTTTGCACTGAACGTATTCATGCGGGTTTCGACGTCCGCCCGCGTCGTCAGCCGGCCTTTGAACACAGCGCCAAGGGCGATGTGGGTTTTCAGCAGGGGGCAAGCGCGATATTCCGCCGGCACTTCGGCGACGGGCTTTTCAAAAATCCGGCCCGCGTAATCCATGAAGCGAAGGGAATCCACTACTTCAAACGCCCATGAGCCCATCGCGCCGGCATTCATCCGCAACGCCCCTCCAACACTGCCCGGAATGCCCTCCAGAAATTCCACCCCGCTCAAGCCCGCGCGTTTGGCTTCGACGGCAACCAGTTTCAGTTTCGCACCCGCTCCGCAGCGGATTCGTTCCCCGATGATTTCCACGGTGCTGAAACTCGGATGGGCGAGACAAATTACCACTCCCCGAATCCCGCCGGCACGCACCAGCAGATTTGATCCGCGCCCGAGCACAAATAAATTCGTGTCCCGCTCCGCAACAAGCTTCACGAGCTCCGCTAGATCTGCTTCGCCCGCCGGCTCAACATACACGTCCGCCGATCCGCCGACGCGCAGGGTCGTCCGTTTCGCAAGCGGCTCGTCGCGGCGAATGACCGTGGCCGGCGAAACACGCCGCGCCAGTTCGTGGGCAAACGGTTCGCTACTGGTGCTCGGGCAATCCATGATGGCGGCAATTTCGGTCATGCAATCGTCGAACTTTGCAGCAGCGCGGCGCGATTCGACCGGGTTTGGGCCGAAGCACTTCCCGCCTCGGCGAGCCGGATATCGGCGATCCGGGGCACAGTTTGCAAGATCAGCTCGGCGATCCGCTCCGCTGATTTCGGTGCGTGCCACCGCGCAAGGGCCGCCTTCATCGCATCGTGGGCGGCAACGTCCTCGACAAGTCCGCGCAGAAGACCGAAAACCTTCTCCGGCGTGGCGGTGCGCTGTTCCAGCAGCAGCGCAGCGCCGGTTTCCTCGAACGCGCGGGCGTTGTGAAATTGATGATTGTCCGCCGCGGCCGGAAAGGGAATGAGCACCGCTGGCAACTGGACGGCCGCAAGTTCCGCCAGCGATGACGCGCCCGAACGACTCACGCACGCAGTCGCCGCTCCAAGCGCCAGGTCCATCTCGGCAAGGAACGGAAGCACCACCGCCGTGAGGCCAAGTTCCGTGTAGGCCTGCCGGACCTTTTCCGCGTCCTGCGGGCCGGAGAGATGCAACCATTGCCATTGTGGGACATTACGCGCGAGCACTGGCAGCGTGGACAGGATCAGGTCATTGATGCCATTGGCACCCTGGCTGCCACCCATGACGAGCACCATCGGGCGGTTACCGTCGAGGCCGAGGGCGACGCGGCACAACGCGGCGTCGCGCGGCTGAAATTGCGGTCGGACCGGGGTGCCGGTGCAAGTTACTTGGCGGGCGGCCAGCCGTGATCCCGTTTGCGAAAACCCCACGAACGCCTGATCCACCAAACGTGCAAGCCAGCGATTGGCGCGACCGGGGATGGTGTTCGACTCATGGAGGAATGTTTTGACGCCCAAACCACGCCCCGCAAGCACCGGTGGAGCACTGGTGAATCCGCCCATGGCGAGCACGGCGTCCGGCCGGCGGGATTTGAAAAGTTGGCGCGCTGCGCACCAGGATTGCCAGCAGCCAGCTAGGAAAGCAAAACGTCGGCCGCGTTGCAGCGCGACGGCTGGAAGGGTGACAATCTCCAAGCCGCGCGCGGATTTTACGGCTTGTTGATCCACTTCTTTCGGGGAAATCAAAAGGGTGACCGAGCCACCGCGCGCCAGAATTTGCCGGGCGACGGCCAGACCCGGGAAGAGATGGCCGCCGGTCCCGCCGCAAGCAATAGCGACGTGAGGCAGAGTGGCACGCGCGGGGGTCATGTTGTTTGCGCGGTGGGTAATTCGTCGGCGGCAAATGGATTGGCGGGTTTGATCTCCGGCGCGCGACCTTGCCGCGCGACGCTGATCAAGAGACCGATGCAACCGAGCATTGCGAGCAAGCTGGAGCCGCCGTAGCTGATAAACGGCAAGGCAATTCCCTTGTTCGGCAGCGTGTTCGTGACAACGCCGATGTTGATGAATGCCTGAAAGCCGATCAGGAAAGTGATGCCCGCCGCGAGCATCAAGCCAAAGGTGTCCCGCGCGTGCACCGCGATGTAAATTCCACAAATTACAATCAGAACGAAACCCAGCACCACACCCAACGTCGCGACGAGGCCAAGTTCCTCGCCGATGATCGCAAGGATGAAATCCGTCTGATGCTCCGCCACCCAGCCATTCTTTTGACGACCATTGCCAAGCCCGAGGCCGGTCCAACCGCCGGAGCCCAAGGCAAGCATGGTCTGGTAGGCCTGGCTTGCCTTTTCCGATTTCTTTTCTTCCATGTTCAACCAGGCTACGACACGCTCCCGACGCACGTCGTCGTTGTAAATGAAAATGCTCGCCGCAACGGCCAACGCGAGGACGGACGGGACAAACTGTTTGAGTTGGATCCCCGCGATCAGGAGCATCAGGCCACTGACGAGGGTGATCAGGAGGGCACAACCAACGTCCCGTTCAACGAAAATCAACCCCGCAATCAGTCCGATAAACAAACTGGGAACGAGCATCCCGCGTTTCCATGTGTGCATCTGCCGCTGATACCGTTCGCAATACCACGCCAGAGCGATTATGAGCGCGATTTTGGCGAGTTCTGAAGGTTGAAAACTTATGCCAGGAAAGACAAACCAACGGTTAGCACCATTGAGATTCGGACTGTATTTGGTAGTTCTTAGGACCAACGCCAACAGAATCGCCACGCAACCCAACAACGGCCAGACGAACCGCTTCAATGACCTGTAGTCGAGGGTCGCCGCGACCACGCACGCCACCAGACCAGCCGCGCACCACTGGAGTTGCTTCATCAGGAAACGGGAACTCACGTCCGTCCCGAATTTGTGGTAAAGCCCCGAGCTATAAAGCATCACTAAGCCGAGCGACAGCAGGGCCGTGACGCATACAGCCAGAGTGGTGACGGCAACTTTCATTGGGAGAGGGCGAGCGCCGCGTCGAGGTTACGCGGCACTCGCAGAATTGATCAGTGCCCCGGGGTCGCTGGAACGGCTTCGCTCGCCGCAGGCTTGGCCGGCAACTTCAAGAGTTGGCCCACCTTGATCGAAGAGCTGGTCAGGTTGTTCGCCGACTGGATCGCCTTCACGGTCGTGTGATGATCCGCCGCGATCTTGGTCAAGGTGTCGCCAGACTTGACTTTATACGAGCCCGCGTCGTCGCCCACGGGCGTGGCGGCACCGGTGACCGCTGCCGGTGGCGCGCCGGCGGCAACGGGGGACGGAATGGTAATCTTTTTCCCGATCTGCAACTTCGCCGGATCAACAGTTGGGTTGGCGGCCTGAAGCGCCTTGAGGGTAACCTTGAACTTCGGGGCGATGCTGGACAACGTGTCACCCTTGAGGATGGTGTATTCGCTCGCAGCCCCGGACGGTGGCGCAGTGGGTTCCACGATCTTTTCCGGCGGTGCGGGCGGCAGCGTATTGGTATCAGTCGTCGTCACGAATTGCGCATTCGTGTCGCTGACGTCCATGGGCGGCGGGTTCGTGTCGGTAAACAGCGGCGGCGGCTCCGGCGTGGCTTGGGGTTGCTCACGTTTGCAGCCTTGCATCAGCAAGACAAGCAGGACGGCGACGTTGATTCCCAACGCGCAAAAAATCTTCACCCTCAGACTGGTGCGGGCTTGGTGGTGGTGTTCCAGACTGGAACCCTGCGGGACTAATGGACTCGGACTATTCATTGGCATGGCGCGTATCGCGTCCTTTCATTGAGGTTTGTTTTTTTATTTTTGCTCCGGGCTTTTCCCTCAAAAAAGCCCGAAACAAATCGGAAATTATCAGCACGGCAAACGCAATTACCGCGTATGTTGGGGTGAATCATCGCCGCACCCCTACCTATTGATTTGGTCACACTTCAAAGGGCTTCACCAGCCTAAGAACTGTTGGCGTAAACAATGAAGCTGAACCCGGCGAAACAAGCAGCGGTTGAACCACCCGGTTTACCCCGCGAACTTTCCCGCGTCGGTTAAACTTTTTAACAACGAATCGCCACGCGCGCAAGGAGTAATTCCCCGCGCCCGCACTTTGCTCGACGTCACTTTGTTCGCTTTGCATGGCCAGCCTAGTCATCGAATCTTTAAGGTGCTTAAAGCCACCACGGCAAACAGCACACATAGAATATAGAACCGCATGACCACCTGTGATTCATACCAGCCCTTCTTTTCAAAATGATGATGAATGGGCGCCATCAAAAAAACCCGCCGGCCCACGCCGAATTTAAGGCGCGTGTAGCGAAACCAGCTTTTCTGAATGATGACCGATAGTGCCTCCATTACGAAGACGCCTCCCGCGATCACCAACACAAACGGTTGATGAATCAACACCGCCACCATCCCCAGCGCGCCACCCAGGGCAAGCGACCCGGTGTCGCCCATGAACACCTGCGCCGGGTGACAATTGAACCAGAGGAATCCCATGCCCGCGCCCATCATCGCGGCGCAAAACACGGTCAGTTCGCCCGCGCCTTCCACGTAAGGGATTTGCAGGTAGCCCGCGTATCTGAAATTGCCCGCCAGATAGGTCAGGACTAAAAACACCATCGATGTGATCAGCGTACAACCGATCGCCAGTCCATCGAGGCCGTCCGTCAGATTCACCGCGTTCGAGCTGCCGACCAGGGTGACCACCGTCAACCCGAACCCAACCGCAGCGCCCACATGAAGCGGATACTTGTAAAACGGCAGCATCACCACACTGATGAGATTATTGTGCCACACCGTCTGGCTTTCGGGAAAATGCAGCGTGCTCGTGATGGGCATTTGCCAGATGTAAATCGCCACGAAGACCGCCACCGCCGCTTGCACCCACAACTTCACATGCGGCTTCGCGCCCCCACCGTTCTGCTGAACGATTTTGGCATAGTCGTCGTAAAAGCCCAGACCGGTCAAAACCAGCACGGTGAGCAACGTTAGTTCGACGAGTGGATTCCACTGCGTCCAGATCAGCGCCGTCAGGTTGAGCACGGTGATGATCAAAATGCCGCCCATGCTGGGGGTGCCCTTCTTGCTCAAGTGGCGCGTCTTCAGATCCCCGGTCTGTTCCGCGATGTCCGCGTATTCCTGGCCGAACTTGAGTTGCTTCAACCAGGCGATCACCTTCGGACCGAGCCACCAACTCATCAAGAGTGCCGTGATCGCGGCGCCCGCCGCGCGGAATGAAATGTACCGGAAGAGCCGCAGCGGCGAGACGTAGCCCGCCCAGGACGTTCCCTCCGCCCCCTCCATGATCGCCTGGCTCAGATAGAACAACATTCGATTTAGTTCCGTTTCCCACTCTCGGCCGCCCGCAGCGCCTGGGTGATCCGTTCCAACCGCGCGGATCGCGAGGCCTTCAACAAGACCGTGTCGCCCGCCTTCAAAAATGATTTCAGGGTCATGACCGCCGCCTCCACATCCACGAGTTCAATCACCCGATTCAGCCCGGCGTTGCGCGCCGCCTGCCCCATGACACCAGCCATCTTGCCCACGGCGATGAGCTGGCCGATGCCCAACTCCGCCACGCGCCGGCCCACTTCGGCATGGGCGCTTGCGCTATGCAAGCCAAGTTCCGCCATGTCGCCCAACACCGCCACGCGCCGGCCTTTGCACGGCAACTCCTGCAGCACCTGCAACGCCGCAAGCATGGAATCGGTATTGGCATTGTACGCATCGTCGAGCACGCGTACGCCGCTCCAATCCCAAACCTGCAGCCGCATCTTCGCGGCCTGACATTCGGCCAGTCCGCGCGCAAGTTCCGCTGGGTGCAAACCTAGTTCCGCCCCCACCGCCAGCGCGAACAAGGCATTCTGCACCTGATGCCGTCCGAGCAGGTTGATCTGGTACGAACCGCTGAACACCGCGTTCGGCGCTGTCACCTCAAATTTCACGCCCGATTTCTCCAACTGCAAGCCCTGCGCGCGCCAGTCGTTGCCCGGTTTCAAGCCAACGCGGATGACCTTCGCGTTCGTCCGCTGGACAATGCGGTCGCTCCACTCGTCGTCGCCGTTTACGAATAGCGTCCCGTCCGCCGGCAGCGAATCGGCCAACGCGCCCTCCTCCTGCGCCACTCCGGTAAGGTCCCCAAAGAACTCCAGATGCTCACGACCGATGTTCGTAAGGACGCCAAACTGCGGCGCCATCATTTTCACCAGCGGCGCGAGTTCGCCAGGATGATTCGTGCCGGCTTCGAGCACAGCGACGCGATGCGATGACTCCAGCCGCAACAAGGTAGCCGGCACGCCGATGTCGTTGTTGAAACTCGCCTCGCTCCAGAGTGTCGGCAGTTTCTGCCGCAGCACCGCCGCAATCAGTTCTTTGGTCGTAGTCTTGCCGTTCGATCCGCCGACCGCGATGACGGGCAGCGAAAATTGACGGCGATACGCCGCAGCGAGTTGGCCGAGCGCTTGCCGTGCGTTGGCCACTTGAATCACGGCACATCCCGGCAACGGCTCCACCTTGCGACCACATTCGATCACGACACCCACCGCGCCCTTTTTCGCGACCTCGACCAGGAAGGCGTGCCCGTCAAAATGCTCGCCGGTTAGCGCGACGAACAAATCGCCTGCTTGCGCCTGGCGGGAATCGGTGCTGACGCGTTGAATACGAGTCGCCGGCGAACCTGACAATAGTTCGCCGGCACACGCCGTAACTACAAATGCTAGGTCTCTGGATTCCACTCTTGCCCTTCTAAATGACGCGACCCCGAGGCGGGGACCATCGCTCGCGTCAAATCGTATTATGTTGCCACCCGCTCCATGACCAATCGGCCACTCGCCGCGACGCCAGTTCGGAAAGCGACGACGCCTTGGCCGGGTCTGGTTTGGCTTCGCCCTGAGCGCCGGCGCTACGCGCGGCGGCGGCGGGCCGTTTGCCGGGAACCTGATCAGCCGGTTTCAAGGCCGCGATGAACAGACGATGCGAGATGCTGTTTGGGTTCATGGTTTTATGGGTTTGGCAATGGTTTGACGACCGCAGATGGCGCCGAACGCGCACCCGACCACGCATTGGCCGCGCTGGCCAGGACCGCCGGCGCGTTCGTCCGGTCGGGCCGGATATTGAGATAATTGGCGGCGGCGGTGGCAAAGTCGCGGAACACGGGCGCGGCCGTCAGCCCGCCGTAATAGCCCTGCTTTGGCTCATCCATCACGATGGATATGCACAACTCTGGCTTGTCCGCCGGAAAAAAACCAATGAAGGAGGCAATGTATTTCCCCGCCGCGTAGCCCGCTACGCCCTCAATGGTTTTCTGCGCCGTACCGGTCTTGCCGGCGACCGTGTAAAAATCGAGGGCGGCCTTCTCGGCGGTGCCGTCCTTTGTCACGACGGTTTTGAGCGCCCTGACCATCTGTTGCGCCGTGGACTCGCTCACCACCTGCCGCACCAGTTCAGGTTGATATTGCGCCATGACATGCCCCTCGCGGTCCTCAAGCCGGTTCACGAGAAACGGCCGCATGAGCCGGCCATTATTGGCGATGGCGCTCATGGCCATGACCATTTGCAACCGGGTCACCGAAATGCCGTGGCCCATGGGAATCTGAGCGATGGAAACTTTGCTCCACTTCTCCACACGATGCACAATGCCCGACGACTCAAAGGGCAGCGGTATGCCCGTGCGCGCGCCGAAGCCATAATCGCATATGTAGTCGTAAAGCCGGCGGCTTCCCATCTTGATCCCGATCTTAGCCGCACCGATGTTCGATGATTTCGTGATGATTCGTTCCACCGGAAGCAGGCCACAAGATTTGTCATGGTCGTGCAACGTGCGACCGGCGAAAAAGAAACTCCCGTATTCGCAGTTGAAGATTTCGTTCAATGTGACCGTGTGGTCATTCAGCGCGCCGGAAACGGCGACGATCTTAAAAGTGGAACCTGGCTCCATCACGTCAGTAATGGCACGGTTGCGCAACGCTGCGGGGGCGACTTTGAGATCGCCGGGGTCAAAGTTCGGCAGCGTCGCCATCGCCAAAATCTCACCGGTTCGGGGCCGAACCACGATGCCGGAGAGGTTGAGCGGAGTGTGGTTCTTCATACCCTCGGCGAGGGAGCTTTCGAGGAGGTCCTGGAGGACCGAATCAATGGTCAGCACCACGGTGTAACCGTCCCGGGCGTTGATTTCCTGGCGGCGCAGCGACACCACCTCGCGCGATTTGGCATCCGTCTCCGTAACCCGCCAACCCGCGGTCCCCGCCAGTTTTTCCTGCATGTAACGCTCCACGCCATCCGCCCCCACGATCTGACCGAAGGTCGGTGAGTTGGTCTGCCCGTCCATGCCGAGAAAGCCGATGACGTGCGCGGCCAGCGACTTGTTCGGATAATTCCGCACTTGCTCGTCCACCGGGTCCGCAAAAATGGCCTTGGTTCGCAGGTTGGCATAGAAGCGCTTTTCCGGCGGGGAAAGTTTTTTTCCGTCCACCCCGAAGGTGAGATTCGTCATCGCCCGCCGCACCTGGTCCCAGGTTTCGACGGGCACTTTGTTTTTGAGCACGACATACTTATCGGGGACGGTTTCGCCCTGCGGGTTCACGATCGTCTGCGGCTGGAGTTTCTGATAAACCTCGCGCTCGTCCATTTGCAGGAGCGGGGCGATGGCACGGGCGACTTCCGCCTGGCGTTGGCCCATAAGCGTCGGATCGGCACAGACGGTTTTAACGAAAACACTCGTCGCGAGCAGGTGGCGGTTCGCGTCGAGAATATCGCCCCGGCGCGGGGCCAGGCGGATGACGCGCAGATGCTGGGCTTTGGCCTGCAGTTCCGCATGCCGGATCACCTGCACCACCACCAACCGACAGGCCAGCAAACCGAACGCTCCACCCAACAGCGCGCCCAGCAGCAGCAGCCTCCGATATTGCAATCGTTTTCCCATCGTCAAAGTCACCAGCCGCCCATGACGGTCGGTTCCTCGGCCGACACATCACGGGCGGTGGTAAATATCAAAGCGTCCGTTTACTCAAACTCGCGGACTGCGTCCGCGTTTGGTTATCTATCTTCCAAAATCTGCCAGCCACCCGCGGCGATCGGTTCCTCTCCGACGGCGTCACGGGCGGCGGCAAAGACTCTCAAGGCCGCGCCGCGTATTGTTTGACGAGCGTCGCCGGGCGGCCCGGCGGCTGCCCCGCCGGCTCTATCAGGCGCAACACCTGGTCGGACTTCGGCAACTCCAGCCCAAGCTTCAAAATGCGCACCCTCTCGTTCAGCGCTTCCGGCGAGGTCAGCCCGGCCAGTTGTTCGCGCAACTTCTTGTTCTGGTCATGGAACCGCACCAACTCCGTCTCCCGCGTCTTCATCTGCTGGCCGAGTTCGGCAATCAGACTCTTCTGCCACACGTAGCCCACCCCTGCCGCGACGAAAAGCGAGCAGAGCAACAGCGCCTTGATGGCCGGTCCGAACCGGATCGCCACCGACTGGTTTTTGCGATTCTTGGCCATTATGTTTTCTCCATCACCCGCAACTGCGCGCTCCGGCTGCGCGGATTTTCCTGCAATTCCACGGCGCCCGGCTGAAGCGCCTTGCGGTTTACAATCCGCAATTCGGGCGCACACGGAGTCCGAAGCTCGGGCACGTCGGTTCCGGAAAACGTGTAATCCCGCGCTCGCGTGCGCCCAAAAACTTTCACCGCACGATCTTCCAGCGAATGAAACGTGATCACCGCCAGCCGGCCGCCGGGTTTCAAAAGCTTCAGCGCCCCCGCCAAACCGCGATCCAAAGCGCCCAGTTCATCATTCACTGCAATCCGCAACGCCTGGAATACCCGCGTGGCCGGATGCGCCTTCCGCCCGCGTCGTGGCGACAACCGCTCGATCAGCTCCGCCAGTTGCCGCGTGGTGGTAAACATCCGCTGCGCACGATCATGCACCACCGCCCGCGCAAACCGGCGGGATTCCCGTTCGTCGCCATATTCCCAGAAAATCTTCGCCAGTTCTTCCGCGCCTGCGGTGTTCAGCAACCCGGCCGCCGTCAATGGCTGGCGTACATCCATGCGCATATCGAGCGGACCGTCGTTTTGAAAACTGAATCCGCGTTCGGCCAAATCCAGTTGTGGCGAACTCACGCCCAAATCCAGCAGCACCCCATCGCAACTACCAGCGGGAATCCAGGTATCCAGCTCGGAGAAATTCCCGCGCCGGATCTCGAATCGCCCCGCAAACTCCGCCAACCGTTTCCCGGTTGCTTCCATCGCCAAGGCATCCCGATCACAACCCAATAACCAGCCCGTGGGCGAACTTGCCGCCAGAATGGCCGCCGCATGCCCGCCGCCCCCGAGCGTCCCGTCAACGTAGCGTCCACCAGCCCTTGGCTTTAGCGCTGCCAGCACCTCGGCCATCATCACCGGCTTGTGTTCGAAATTCGGCACTCCGCATCCGGCTTCCCAAGCGATTACTTCAACCACGCACCAAAAATCCGCGCCGTCAGGCTTTTCCATGCCGGGCTGGCCGCTTGATTTCCACCCGATCCCACCTGAACCACTTCCAGATCGGCGTGCGCGAGATCGCCGCGCATCACCTTTACCTTGTCCAACGAAAGCTCGCCCTGAACCCCGGGCCTTCCGAAATGGGGAATCGCCGGCAGTTTCGCCTGGCCGATCTGTGAGAATGGATTGTGATCGAGACAAAACACCACCCACCGGCGCAACCCCGCACCCAAACGTCCCCACCGGGAAATCCGCCTGGCCGAAGTTGCCATTTCCATCGGCGCTGCAGTCGTGACCGGCACGGCCGCCGCAAGCACCGGCGCTTCCACCGCTGCCTCCGGCTTGAACGGATTCTGCGGCGAAATGAACTTCGGCAACCGGATGTGCTTTCGCATCCGGTAGCGACCGACGCCATCGCCACCCACCCAGCTTTTTCCTGCGGCTAGCAATCTGCCAAAACTCATATTCATTCCATTCGCTTGAATGCTTCCTGCGCCAACACCATGTCCGCCGCCTTGACCTTGTCATAGCGAACCGGATCCCAAATCTCGAACCGGTCCAACAGCCCCACGAGCGTCGCCTCATCATCAATGCCCGCAGCCTTTGCCATTTCCTCGGGCACACAAATGCGGCCCGCTTTGTCGAGTGTCACTTGGGTGGACTCCGCCCCAATGATGCGTTTCAAAATCGTTTTCTTCCCATCGTCGTTCGACATCGCATCAAGCGACGCCATCAACTCAGCCATTTCATTTGGCGGCAACACACGCAAACACGGACCTTCGACCCTTTGTGGCCAGACGATCAACGTAAGCTGCACCCCCGTCTCAACGGGCCGCCACATGGCCGGAATCTGGATGCGACGCTTCTCATCCACCCCGTGACGGTAAATCGAGTTGTAAATCTGCGTTGCTGTTCCGTTATTCGACATTTTGTTCACAGGGTCTGCGAGTAAACCCACAATCACCCATATCGCCCCACAACGATGCACTGTTAAACACCCTTCTCCATTTCGTGTCAACAGCTTTCCGGAAGTTTTATTTGGAAGTTATTCACAGCCGACGAGCCGCTTGGAAACCCACCAAAAAACGACAAGGACGAAGCGAACACGGGCCTGCTCAATGAACACTTCATATGGTATGCCCACCTTTGGCAGACCCTACATCTTGAAATGGGGTTACCAGCTTGGATTCACAACCATCCCGCAACAGCCATGACCGGCTGACGATCGGTTTTGGAATTTGGCAATTGCCGCCAGATCACTAGGCTAACCGCCAGCGATGCGAACCGCCGACTTCGATTTCCTTTTGCCGCCCGAACTGATCGCCCAGCAGCCCGCAATCCAACGCGATCATTCCCGTCTGCTCGTCCTGCATCGCACCAGGGGGACCGTCGAACACCGGCAATTTCGGGAAGTATTGGAATTCTTCCGCGCAGGCGACGTGCTTGTGCTGAACAATTCACGGGTCATCCGGGCGCGACTCCGCGGTACGAACGCCCAGACGGGCGGCACGTTTGAAATTTTACTGCTCGAGGAAAACGCCGCGAATGACGGGTGGGTAATGATGAAGCCCGGCAAGCGCGCCCGCGTCGGAACGCAAATCAATCTGCAAACCTCGAAGAACAAACCGGCCGCAATCTCGGCCACCGTAACGGCAACGAATGACGAAGGCCATCGCCGGTTGCTGTTCACCGGCACGAGAAACATCCTCGACGAGTTGGAACAACTGGGTGAAATCCCGTTGCCCCCCTACATCACCCGCGACCCCAATCAGGAATCCGCGAATGATGACCAGCGCTACCAAACCGTGTTCGCCGAACCCGCTGGTTCTGTCGCCGCGCCCACTGCGGGCTTGCACTTCACGGAAACGATGCTTGATGATATTCGCGCACGCGGCGTGGACGTGCAATTCGTCACCCTCCATGTTGGTCTCAGCACCTTCGCGCCCGTGAAAGCGGAAACCCTCGCCGAACATGTCATGCACGAGGAGCGCTACGAAGTCAGCGCGGCTACGACGCGGGCCGTGAATGAGGCGAAAGCCGCTGGCCGACGCGTTATTGCCGTCGGCACGACGAGCGTGCGGGTGCTGGAAAGCGTCGCGGAACTGCAACACGGTCGCCTGATCGCGGGACGCGGACGCACGCAGATTTTCATTCACCCGCCGCGCCAATTTCAAATCGTGGATGCGCTGCTCACCAACTTCCATCTCCCTTGCTCCACATTGTTGATGCTGGTCAGTGCGTTCGCCGCGCCGGGCACCACCCATGGTCGTGAAGCGGTCTTGTCCGCCTACACCAAAGCCATCCGTGAACGGTATCGCTTTTTCAGTTATGGGGATGCGATGCTGCTGTTATGAGTCTGAAGTCCAACGTCCCCCGTCCAATGTCGCCGCAGACCAAACGGGTCCCAAAGCCCCCGCGGCGCGCCGCGGATGCATCTTTAAGTTCCAGCCTTCCGACTTCGGATTTTCCCTTCGTATTGGTGAACATGGCCATGACAGCAGATGGCAAAATCGCCACTGCCAATCGTGCCGTGGCTTCATTTGGCAGTGCGCGCGATCACAAACATCTCCTGGACCTCCGCGCCACCGCCGACGCTGTAATGTCCGGCGCCCGCACGGTGGACTCGGCGCAAATCAATCTCGGGCCTGGCGGCGCGCTGTTCCGTCGTTTGCGCCTCCAACGCGGCCTGGCTGAGTACAACCTCCGCGTCCTTGTGAGCGGCAGCGGCTCGATCAACCCGCGGGCCGAAGTTTTCAAGCACCGCTTCTCCCCGATCCTAATTCTCACTACCCGGCGGGCGTCCGCTGCCAGACGCTGGCAACTCCAAACGCTGGCGAAGGAAGTAAAAATTTGCGGCGTGGCCAGAATCAACTTTCGCGCCGCCCTCCGCTGGCTCCGCGCGCGATGGGGCGTCACGCGCCTGCTCGTCGAAGGCGGCGGCGAATTGAACGCGGCTTTATTTGGTGCTGGGTTGGTGGACGAGTTACATCTTACCGTTTGCCCAAAAGTATTCGGGGGCCGCACGGCCCCAACGATTGCCGATGGTTGTGGTGCACTGCACTTGGCCGACGCCGCTGACTTCACACTGAAATCCGCCCGCCGGGTGGCGGACGAGATATTTCTGGTTTACTCGCGGACGCGGCGAACCGGCTAAATCGGTGATTCAAAAGGTCACTGCCGGGCCGATGGCAATCCACGCCACCGCCAAAAAGGGCGTACCTCAACAAACGGAGCGGGTCAGCCGCCGCAACTCCAATGCCGGCGCAGCCACCAGCCTGGCCGAGACGGCGAATCGCTTCACCCGGCTGCCCGGAAGCTTGAACTTGAAGTCGCGGAAGACGCGTTCGCAGACCGTCATCAAACCGCGGGCGCCGGTGTGTTCGGTGGATGCCAACTCGGCGAGGCGACGGAGGCCGTCGTCCTTGAACTCGCACTTGATTCCGTAAGCGGCAAAGGCGCGTTCATATTGGTGAATCAGGCTGCTCTCGCTCTTGCGCAAGACATCGAACAAATCGTCCGTGTCCAGGCCGTGACAGGCCACGCGCACGGGCAAACGGCCAATAAACTCCGGCTCCAGGCCATAGGCAATCAAATCGGACGTCGCAATCTGCGCAATAATATGATCCACATTGAGGCGCTCAATCTTCGCTAGGGAAATGACGGCTGATGCCAATCGTCGCTTAATGATTTGATCCACGCCGGAAAATGCGCCGCTCACGATGAAGAGAATGTGCCGCGTATTGATCGTCTCCGGTTGCGCCGCGCCGCTTCCGCGCATGGCCGACATCGCGCTCTGCAACTGCCCCGTCATGTCGTTCGGCGAAACCACCGGCACATCGCCGTCTTCCATCAGCTTGAGCAAATTGGTTTGCACGCCGCGCCCCGACACATCGCGCCCGCCGCTCTCGCCTCGCGTGGCCAACTTGTCCACCTCATCAAGGTAGATGATGCCGTGCTCCGCCTTCTTCACATCACCGCCCGCGCGCCGCAGGAGATCACGCACCAGATCATCCACATCGCCGCCCACGTAACCCGTCTCGCTGAACTTCGTCGCGTCCGCTTTCACGAACGGTACGCCGATCAACTCCGCCGCTGACCGGATCAAATGCGTCTTCCCCACGCCCGTCGGCCCGAGCAGCAGCACATTTTGCTTCTGATAGAACGGCGCGGCATTTCCCTCCAACGTCATCCGCACATGCTGAAAATGATCGCACAACGCCACGCTTAAAACCTTCTTTGCCTCGCGCTGCCCGATGACAAAACGATTTAAGTGTTTGGCTATGTCCGCCGGCTTGAGATTGAAACTAAACTCCGGCTTCGGCGGCGCGGCAAACTCCACCACGCCCGGCTTGGAGAGCCGCGTGGAACGAAGTTTCTTGGGCACGCCTTCCGTGACCGGACCGAGCGCATCAGGATGCCCGCTCTGCTGATTTGAAATCGCCATGCTGGAGAGTATGTACCCAAACCAGTTAAAATCTAATAATCGAATGCAATCAGACCACCCATGTCAAAACTCTTTAGAAATGTCCCCATCATAACTCAGGAGAGAATGTCCCCTTGGTTGTTTGTCTTTCGTTGTTTGGTTTCTCCGGTTGACGGTGCGGGATGCAGGGAGGCCGGAGCGTAGCGACG
>JADLHS010000114.1 GCA_020848635.1 Limisphaerales bacterium | reverse complement strand
ATTGTGTTCTTCATGGACCTTTTCATTGCAGACAGGCCGATCAGTACTTTTGTTTGATCTCCGGCTTGGATTTGTCGTCCGCGACCTTTTCGTCCGACGGCTCGGAATCCTCGTTCTTGGCGTAATAGTCGTGATAGTAACCACTGTAGTAGTAGTAGCTTTCGTCCTGGGACATGTTGATGTTATTCAGGACGATACCGACAAGGTTGCCCCCGACTTTTTCGATCAACTGCTTGGCCCGGACATTCATCGGCTGCGGGTACCGACGGTACTGAATGACCTGAATGGTCATGTCCACCTCACTGGCGAGAATGGAGGCATCGCTGACGCCCATGATCGGCGGGGAATCAAAGAAAACAAAATCGTAGCGCTGCTTGAGGTCGTTGATCAGTTCCTTCATCTGGCTGGAACTCAAAATGCCCAATGAACTGCTCGGAAGCTTGCCGCTGGCGAGTAGATCCAAGGTCGGGAGGCTGGTCCGTTGAACGACTTCCTCCAACGTGTTCTGCTTGAGCAGATAGTTGGTCAAACCGAGATTGTTGGAGCAACGCAGCAATTTGTGCAAGGTGGGACGCCGCAGGTCGGAATCCACGATCACCACGCGCTGGCCGCTCTGGGCAAACACGGTGGCGAGGTTCAGCACCGTGGTGGACTTACCTTCGCCGGCCCCCGCGCTGACCACGGCAGCAGTGTTCAACTTGTCGTCCTTGCGGGCGAATATCAGATTGGTACGCAAGACCCGGTAGGCTTCGGCGTGTGGACTTTCCGCCCCCTCCTCGATCAATAGCCCGACGTTTTGCGGGATGACCCCGAGCACCGGTGATTGGAGCGTACGCTCCACGTCGTCAATCGTCTTCACGCTAGTGTCCAAATACTCGATGAAGAAGGCGAGGCCAACGCCGACAACCAAGCCGATTACCACACCAAGAACGATGTTCAGCGGTTTGTTGGGCCGCACAGGTTTTAGGCCCGGCTGGCCGCGTTCGATAATGATCACCTGCGCGCTTTTCGGCAGGTCCTTGTCAATATCCTCAACCGTCATCCGGCGCTTCAGCAACTGGCGCATGTCTTCCAAGTAAAGCAGATCTTTCTTTTTGTCGAAATAAGGCCGGCTCTCCGTCAGTTTCTTGGCATCCAGCAGGCGGGCGCTCTCAACCGATTCCACCAAGCTGTCCAATCCAGCCTTGGCCACGGCAACCTGCGTTTCCATCGCTTTCAGACTGCCTTCAACCGCCCGATCAATCTTCTCGTTCAACAAAGCCTGCTGTTCGCTGATTCGGGTCAACTCAGGGCTCTTGGGGCCCAAATCGTTGCTCATGGATTTGGCCTTCTGATCGGCCGCATTCAGCTCGGTAATCAATTCGGTGAGGGTGGGATCGGGTTGAATCCTCGGCAGCACCTCCCGCAGGACTTTCGTGTCGTTGCTGCTCAAAGCCAGCACCTTGTCGTACTCCTGCTTCCGGCTCTTGTAGATCACTTCCCGCTCAAATCGGGTCTGCTCATACTTCCGATACTGCTCCTGTTCCATGAGCATCTGCGGCGCGCTGCCCGCGGCGTCAATATCTGAGATGGCCAGTGTGGTGCGCAACGTGTTCAACTCCTCCTTGGCCTTGCGGATATTTTCGTCCTGCTCTTTGAGTTTGGCATCCAGCGCCTTGAGTCCACCGCCGGTCAACTGCAGCCCTTGTTCGAGCCGGAATCCCTTGTATGACTCGGCGATGGTGTTGGCCAACTTGGCGGCGTCAACCGGGTTGTCGCTATAGACTTGAATGTCAATGAGCATCGTGTTGCGAACCGGGCGCAGGCTGATGCGATTCCGCAGCAAGGTCAGCGTTTCCTGAGTCTTGAGCTTTTGTCCGTCATTGTACTTCTTGCCCCACTCCGTATTCAGGTCGAGTTGGTCTATCACCCGCCCCAGAATCAGTTCCGACTGGATGACTTCAAATTCCGTCTGAATGAAATATGGGTCGTAGGGGTTATAGCCAACTTTGCCGCTCAACTCCTCAATGTCCGATTTGTCGCGTTCCACCTTGATGCGAGCGGTGCTGGCGAAGGACTCCGGCAGGATGAACGTGACCAAGGTGGCGGTGATGACCACCAAGAGGAAGACGGCGATAATAACGGTCTTCCGGATGCGAATGATCCGCCAATAATCGAGGAAGTGAAGACGCGTCTCCTGCTGGGGCTGAAATTTCAACGGATCCATATCTAAAGCTAAAAAAAAAGGGGCCAGTTTACCCGGCCCCTGTCCAAATTACGTCATTGATTAATAGGCCGCAGTCAGGCCGATGTAAACCCGGTTGCGGTTATAGGATTGATAGGCCAGCGCGTCCGGCGTGTCGGATTGATCCCAATTGTAGCCGACGCTCGCGGACATGAGTTTGGTGAACTCATACGACAGGCTCAAGCCAACGCGGTAATACATCGAGTTTTCGCCATCCACCGAGCCACCGTTGTATTTCGATTGTTGGAAAGAGCCGTTCACGTTGCTGTAGAGCTTGGGAAGAATCTCATGCACCCAGCTTCCGTAAACCACCACACTTTCCGCATTCAAAACGTAGCTGTTACCCTGCGCGTTAAACGCGTCGGTCGGGGTCTGCATCAGGCTGACGCCCGCTTGCACCGAACTAGTGGGCCGATACATGTACTTCAAACTACCTTGGACATAGGGGGTGGTTTTTGTCTCAGCATTGGGATCGTTGTAAAAGTCATAGACCTGCACACCGCCCTTGAGGGAGCCGCTCAGATCGGGAGTGAAGGAGTGCTCGACACCCACGTACACCGTATTGCCGCGGCTGTTACGACTATCGCTCATGATCGGCCCTGGCGCGAACCCAATGACTTCATCACCCGTATAGCCGACCTGCGTAAACATGTAGCCGACAATTCCGATGGTCTGGGGCTGGAGGGTCCAACGGCTGTCCAAATGAACGGCATTTTCCATGCGATCCAGCAGCGCGGAGTTGCTGCCCGGGCCGGAGTCATCGTAGTTGTAAAGGATGTTGCCATAACCCAACTGAAACCCAAGCAGGCTGGTGGCCTGAACATTCAGATTAATGTTGGCGTAATTGCGTTTGTTGCTGCCGCTGATGTATTGATTGTTCGCAGCGGGCCCGCCCGGCGCCTGCAAGACGTCCGGCTCCTGACCGATGACGAAGGAATCCTTCATGTTCACATCAATGCGCGGGCTAAAAGTATGGCTGAGGGCGGCTTCCATGGTCTGGGTCAGTTCCCAAGGGCCGGACCAGGTGGAATAGGGGTTGTCGTACCAATTGGCCGACAGGTAATAACCCAAATTCACGGAGGTCTGCTCACCCGCAATCCCGTAATTGATGGAGGGACTGATTTGAACACCGGCGGATTCCTGCTCAGAGCCATCCGGAGAGGAATTGATGTTGCTATCGTAAAACCCGCGCAACGACGCCGAGACACTCCATGGCTTGGAGCTTTGCTCGCTGTTCAAGACCTTACTCTCCACCGCGCTGAGAACGGAGGTGCCGAGTGCAATTAAACCGACCGAGGCCGCAAATGTTTTCATAGATTTGTTTGGTTTATGACCGACCCAGAGACGACGTATCCTCAGAGGTTTACTGGAATGTGCCAAACTCTGTCAAATAAATGTTTGTTTTTTTTTCAAAACCCGCCGCGCGGTTTCCCAATCCCCGAACCCGCTGAACCAACGTAACCCCTTCTTGCGAGACAACCCGTCACCCTCGCCGTTCAAAAATCGCCCTGAAATTCTTAAGTCCCCCTCCCTGCCATGCGCCCGTTACCGCGCCGGAATGTTCAGATTCTGGTCAATCCGCATTCGTTTTGGATTCAAGCCGGGATTTGCCGCGAGCAAGGACTCCACCTTGATATGGTATTGGCGGGCGATGGCAGATGGCGTGTCGCCCGACTTTACTTTGTGGGTTTTCGTGCCCGGACGCGCTGCGCCCGACCGGCTAGGCGTGACGAGGGACAGTCTCCCTCCCGCCAAACTGCCGCCGGCAGCGGCATCAGCCCGCCCGCTGGCAACCCGTCCGGGAGGCGAATTCGTCAGTGCGGCCCGGCCCGCTAGTTCAGCCCGTAACTGATCCAACTCCTCATGCAATTTCCGATTCTCCGCCGTCAAACTCTCGTTCTGTTTTTGCAAATGGGAAGTCGGCGGCATGGCCAAAAAGTCCTTGGCCAGCCTCTCCTTTAGCCCGGAGATCTGCCTGCGAATCAACTCCGCGTCGCGGGCGGTGGGCTTCCGCCGGAGATATTGTTCGTAGTGATAGATGGCTGCCGCCGGATCCAAGACTTTGTCCGCATAGAGACAGCCCAGTTGATAATGCGACGCGGCGGACTGCGGATTCGTCTCGAGTGCCAGCTGGAATGCCTCGACCGCGCCGCCGAAATCCAAGGCGCCCAACCGGCTCTGCGCAATCAAAAATTGCGGCTCCTTCTCCTCGTCCGTCCCCGCCGGGCCCGACGGAGAACATCCACCCCACACCAGCCCGCATAACACAGCCAGCGCCCCACGTCGGATTGGTTTCCACAAGATCACCCTCGCAGTTTAGGCAAAGCCACCGCGGCACGCAATTGCGCGCTGCACCCAGATTTGACAACTCAACGCGCAAAGACCAACAGCCCCCCGAAGGACACTGCGGCCCGCCGCTGGCGAATCCGGTTGCGATGGGAAGGCTATCGCGCTTCCTGTTTGCGCCAGCGGCCCTCGCGGCGTTTCGTCTCCGCCACCAATAATTCCTCCGCCGACCACCCGCGCTGTTGCGCGGATTCAGCCAATTCGAAAAGCTGTTTTGCGATGGCTGCCTTGCTGGCTTTCAACGGACGGGTTTGCGTCCCCGGCGTGGAGGTGGGCAACCCCGCCTTGCGCGCCTTCTTCACGAGCTTCTCGGCCCGCATCAGCGCGGGCAGATGTCTCGGAATGCCGTCGAGCGCGGACGGACGTTCGTGGCGCGTGCCCTTCTTCTCGGCATGTTTGATCTTTTCCCAGTTCGCCCAGACTTCGTCCACGTCCTTAACTTTCGTCGTGCCGAAGACGTGCGGATGACGCCGGATGAGTTTGTCCACCAGATGCCGCGTGACCTTTTCAAAATCAAACGCACCGCGTTCCTTCGCCATCTGGCAATGAAAAACGACTTGCAGCAACAGATCCCCCAGTTCTTCCGCCATCTCGTGATCGTCGCCCGCTTCAATGGCATCAAT
>JADLHS010000113.1 GCA_020848635.1 Limisphaerales bacterium | reverse complement strand
TCGTCGCTTCGGCAGATGGCGTTGCCCGGCGAAACAGGGAGGGGCGGAGGCTGAGGCGGTGTTGCGGGAGGAAGACCAAGCCCAGCGAGCCGAGCGTCAGCGCGAAGTTTTCGGCCAGTTTTCGACAGATGAGGATCTCGCCGGTTCCGCAGCCGCAATCGAACTTGATGGCACAGAAGGGAAGGCTCCCGCCGGCGTGCAGCGCCATGGCCCGGCGCAGTACCAGCAGTGTGAACGACACCAGCATCACCACCGACAGCAGCGACGTTCCACGCACCGCCACACCCAAGAGCAAGAGCAGGCCGCAAAACACTTCGAACCACGGTAGCGCGGCCGCAATCAGGTTAAGCAGCCCGGGCGCACCGGCCAAATCGTAGGCATGGACAAGCTTCAGGAAGCCGACCGGATCGAGCGCCTTGCTCATGCCCATCCAAACATAAAGTACGCCGAGAATCCAGCGAGCCACCACACCGCTCACCGCTCGCGGGGACACGGCGTTCACAATTTGCCTCCTTGCGCCGGGCCCGCAGGCGGTCCGCCCAGTTCCAAAGGTAAGGCATTGGCCGACCATTCCGTGAAGCCTCCCAGATATACGAAGATGCGTTCGCGCGGCACACCCAGCTGGATCAGCAAATTTGCGGCAAGTTCGCTGTCTTCGCAATCGCCGCCGGTGCAATACACGACAATTTGCTGCGCCGTGCCGCAGGCCGCGAGCACGTTCGGGAGGTAGGCCTCGGGTCGGTAGTAATCCAACTGGTGGGCGCTCGGGATGTGACCGTCTTGGAAGAGGGCGTCGTTCCGAACGTCCACAAAGATGACCGCGGTTGGCGTGCGCTGCGACTGGTGGAAAAGGGCGACGGCGGCAGAGTGCTCGACCGGTTGCAGCCCCCGTTCACGCAAGCGCGTTACGGCCGGGTTGGTCGTCGTTTGTGGGCTGACAGTTGCAGCGGATTGCTGGGAGTCCTGGCCGGAGGTGAAGACCGGGGGCGTAGGAAAATAGTCGCGCCCCAGCGTGATTCCGCGCGGGGAGATTGCGTTCAACAGGAGACCTAACAGCAACCCGGACCCCACTACGACCGCTGCTTCTCCGAACACCACCCGCAGGGTGAAGCCCGGGCGGGACACCGGGGGCGGGTTGGGGACGCTCATCGTTGGACGGACGGGCTCGCCTTGGGTTTTGGCGCCGCCGGCGGTTGGAGGATTGGCACCGTGATGCGCGGGTTCTGCGGGTCTGAAGTATTGACGACCAGACTGCCGCGTTCCCCGGGCTTCAATTCAAACCCGGCGGGAAAGTCGAGGACGAGGTTGTAGCGTTGGCCGGCCTGCACTTCGCTCAGTTTTACCGCGACATTGCTGACGCTCACGGAGGGGTTGCTAAGGGCGATGGGCTCGCCGCCGTCGTTGCGGATGGCCAGCGTGATCTTGATCGGTCCGGTCAGGGGTCGGGAAGGCAGCATCACCTGGCTGGGGGTTGTGACTACCGCGGCCGGAACAATGGCCATCGTTGTGACGTTGATCAGCGGCAGGTTCGTGCTCGAGGTTTTGACCGTGATAATTCCCTGCACGGTGCCGGCGGTGGCGGGCGGGATCACGGAAATCTGCAGCTCGAATTCCTTGCCGGGTTTGAGGGTTTTCAACACCGACTGGAATGCTGGATTGCTGCTCGCCGGCGGTTCGAGGGTGATTGGCTCCTCCATGTTGTTGATCACGCGCACGACGCGGACGTCATTGCTGGCCGTCCTTGAAGCGGGGTTAAAAACCACAATGTTGGGTTGCACCTCAATCGGCTTCCAGACTTCGCCCTTGATAAGGAGCATCACGGTGGGTTGGGCCGGGTCATTGCAGGTGACAGTCGCGTGCTTGACCAGCGCCCCGCCAAAGGCGGCGGTGTTCAATTGCAGCGCCAGCGTCGTGGTTTTGCCCGGCTCAATCCAGCGGTCCCAGGTCCCCGCCGTAGTGCAACCGCATCCCGGCCGCACGTCCTTGATTTCCAACGGGGCGGTGCTGACATTGGTCAGGACAAATGTGGCATGTACCACCGTGCCGACGGGCACCTTGCCAAAATCAAACGTGTTCGTCGCAAACCGAATCTTCGGCGCCGCCGTCAATGTTGGCGGGGGCGGCGGAGTCGTTGCGGTTTGGGCCTGTGACGAAAGGGGGGCGAGCGCAACGCAGCCACCCATCACCAACAGGGCGAGTCGGTTATTATTCATGGCGTGGTGGATCATAACACCGCCGCCCGGCCCTTGGCTAGCAAAGGCTGTTTGCCGTTTTGACATTACCGGCTGCGTAGTCCGCGCTGCGGGAGGATGCTCGACGGTTGGCAGAGCTTCCACTTCCCCTGCTTCGTCCAGCCCGTTACCTTTGCCGCAATGAATGGGGCCGTCACCCGCAGGCTGAAGTTCCTTGGCGTGGTCGCCGGGGTCGTGCTGGCCTGGCCGGCGTCGGCACAAGTTCCGGCGCGCAGCCTTTATGCTGGCGACTCCGTGGTGTTTGAGCACGCGCAACTGATCAAGCCCTTTGAAGAAACCAACACGGCCGTCGCCTACGCTTTGGCCCCGCTGTTGATTCAAGAGGTGAAAGGGACAAACGCCGGCAGCCCCC